>NZ_JBKFBD010000046.1:0-28976 GCF_053345975.1 Microbacterium sp. C23T
GCACCCACACGTCCCCTTCTGGGGGGGGGCAGGGGGGGGGGGGGGGGGGGCGGCGGCCCCCGACCCGCCGGCGCAGCCTGTGAGGGCCAAGCCGACCGCGGCCACGGCGGCCGTGGCGCCTGCCGCCGTCTTCTTCCTGCGTGTGAACATCATCGTCCTTTCGGAATGCAGTCATGGTGTCGGGAGGATCGAGTGAACCTTCACTTAGTGATCGATCACTTCGTTGGGAAGCGAGAATAGTGAAGGTTCACAATCTGTGTCAACATGGACCTCGGAAGGAGGCGCCGTGACCGACACCACATCGCACCGCCGGCCGACGATCATGGAGGTCGCCCGCCTGGCCGAGGTCTCGCATCAGACCGTGTCGCGCTACTTCCGTGCTCCCGACGGACTCAAGCCCGCCACCAAAGCGCGCGTGCAGGCCGCGGTCGAGCAGCTGAACTACCGCCCGAACCTCGTCGCCCGCTCCATGCGCACCCGGCAGACCGGCCGGCTCGCGGTGGTCGTGCCGACCCTCGCCTACAGCCCGGCGCGCATGCTCGCCGGCGCGAGCGCCGCCGCGCACGGGGCGGGGTACGCCGTCGAGGTGCTGGCTCTCGAAGGCGGGGCGGCGGAACGCACCGAGCGCGTTGCCGAACTCGCCGACTCGGGTCAGGTGGACGGCATCGTCTCGTTCGCGCCCGTGCTCGCCTCGCTCGACCTGCAGGCGTCGAGCGGCACGCTCATCGTCGCGTCCGCGGACTTCGACGACCAGATGCGCGGGATCGGCGAACTCGCGGATGCCTCGGCCCTCGCCGAGGTCATCGAGGGACTCGCGGAGCTCGGCCACCGCAGGTTCCTCCACGTCACCGGAGACCTCCAGTTCGCTTCCGCCCGCGCGCGACGCGACACCTACCTCGAGACGCTCGCGCGACTCGGGCTGGAGTCGTTCGGCGTCGTCGAGGGCGACTGGTCGGCCGAGGCCGGCATGGCGGCGGTGGAGGCACTCCCCGACCGCGACGGACCCACCGCCGTCGTGGCGGCCAACGATCTCGTCGCCGCCGGGGTGATCCGCGCCGCGCTCGACCGAGGATGGCGCGTGCCCGGCGATCTCAGCGTGAGCGGATGGGACGACCAGCCCCTCGGCCGCCTGCTCAGCCCCGCACTCACGACGGTCGAGATCGACCTCGAGGGCCTGGGCTCACGCGCCATGACCCGGCTCATCGCGGCATTGCGCAACGAGCCCGCACCCACCGAACCGCAGCAGCTCCACCGCGTCATCTGGCGCGAGTCGACCGGCCCGGCGCCACGCTGAACCGCGCGCCGACCCGGGGGCCCGCAGCATCCGTCGTCAGTCGCGGATTCGCGCGTCGAGCTCGGCGCGGGCGGCGTCGATCGCGACGTCGGTCGCGGAATACCCGTGCTCGGGGCCGGGGAAGACCCCGCCCCGGACTTCGCGGGCGTACGCCGCGACGCCCGCCACCATGTCGGGGCCGATGGCGCCGTAGCGCTTGACGAACGCCGCCGTCTTGCCCTCCGTGATGCCGAGCAGGTCGTGGATCACGAGCACCTGGCCGTCCGCGGGACCGGCGCCGATGCCGATCACGGGGATCTCGAGCGCCGGCAGCACGACGGCGGCGACATCCGCGGGCACGGCCTCGATGACGAGCACGCTCGCACCGGCGTCCTGGACGGCGAGCGACTCGCGCACGATGCGCGCGGCCGACTCGGCGGTCCGCCCCTGCGCGCGGAGGCCGCCGAGCGCCACGGCCGTCTGCGGCGTGAGGCCCACGTGCGCGACGACGGGGATGCCGGCCTCGGCGATCGCCCGGATGCGGCTGAGCCGAGCGTCTCCCCCGCCCTCGAGCTTGACGGCGTCGGCGCCGGTCTCCTTGACGAACCGGATCGCGGTCTGAACGGCCTGCTCGTCCGACACCTCGGTCGATCCGAACGGCAGGTCGGCCACGACGAACGCCGACTGAACCCCCCGTCGCACGGCGCCGGCGAGCACGAGCATCTCCTCGACGGTGACCGCGACGGTGGAGTCGTGCCCGAGCACGACTTGCGCGCCGGAGTCGCCGACGAGCACCATGTCGACCTCGGCCTGCTCCGCGACCCGGGCGGTCGGGTAGTCGTAGGCCGTGACCATCACAATCGGCTCGCGGCGGGCCTTCATCTCGGCGAGTCGCTGCAGGGTGACCTGTGCGCGCATGTCACGCACCTCCTAGGACGGTGTTGTCGATGAGCCGCGTGCTTCCGACGCGGGCCGCGATCGCCACCAGCACCGGTCCGTCGATGACGGCGGCGGGAGCGAACGTGATCGGGTCTACGAACGCCACGTACTCGGGACGGATGCCGGATGCCTCGAGCGTCGCGAGGGCTCGCGCGCGCAGCGCCTCGGTGTCGGCGATGCCGGCGGCCGCGGCATCCGTCACCTCCTCCAGGGCGTGCGGGATCGCGAGGGCCTGCGCGCGCTCGTCGGGCGAGAGGCGGGAGTTGCGGCTGGAGCGGGCGAGGCCGTCGGCGTCGCGCGATGTGGGGCAGACGCCGACGGACACCGGGATGCCGAGATCGGCGACGAAGCGGCGGATGACGGCGACCTGCTGGGCGTCCTTCGCGCCGAAGTACGCGTGATCGGGGAGCGCCGCGAGCAGCAGCTTCGTCACGACGGTGGCGACGCCGTCGAAATGCGCACGGCCGCGCTCGGCGCCCTCGAGGGTCTCGGCGATCGGCCCCGACACGCTCACGGTGGTCGCGAAGCCGTCCGGGTAGACCTCGGACGCATCCGGAGCGAACACGACGTCGACCCCCTCGGCCTCGGCGAGGCCGAGGTCGGCGTCCTCCGTGCGGGGATAGGCCGCGAGATCGGACTGCTCGTTGAACTGCGCGGGGTTGACGAAGATCGTCATGACGACGGTGTCGTCGGCGTTGCGGGCGGCCCGCAGCAGCGTCGCGTGGCCTTCGTGCAGGGCGCCCATGGTGGGCACGAGGCCGATGCTGCCGCCGCGACGCCCCCGCAGCGCGGCGCGGAGGTCGGCGACGGTGCGGACGACGATCACGATCCCACCTCCTGTCGTGCGCGGAGGTCGCGCGTCGCGGCGACCAAGGCGTCGAACAGTTCGACGCGCCCCGGGAGCCGGTCGGCTACCGCGGCGCGCTGACGGGCGACGGTCGCCTCGTCGCCGCGGGCGATCGGACCGGTGAGGGCGCCGGCGCCGTGCGCCTCCCAGTTCGCGACGGTCGCGCGCACGAGCGGGGCGAGGGCCTCTCGCGGAACCCCGGCGGTGGCGGCGAGGTCCTCCGCGAACGACTCGAGCGTCACGAGGAAGTTCGACGCGATCGACGCCGCCGCGTGGTACGCCGGGCGGTCCTCATCGGCGACGTCGAACGGTGCCAGGCCGAGCGCCTCGGCGAGCACATGCGCGGTGGCGAGCGCCCGCGCGGTCGAGCCGGCAAGGGCCGCGGGGACGCCCGCGAACGAGGTGTCGCCGGTCACGGTCGTGAGGGGATGGATGCTGAGCGCCTCGTGCGGTGCGAGCGGCTCGAGTGTGGTCGCGCCTGAGAAGTGCCCCACCAGGCGATCCGGCACGACCAGTGCGGCGGCGCGGGCGATCTCGGCATCCGGTACCGCGAGCAGGACGAGGTCGGCGCCGTCGCCCGTCGCACCGCGGCCGAGCGGGCCGTGCACATCGACGCCCGCGGTCCGGAGAGCCGTCGCGATCGCGCGGCCGACGCGGCCGTCGCCGACGATCGCGACGCGGGCAAGCGCGTGCGCGGGGTGCGAGTCCGGCATCGTCGTCGTCTCCCGTCACGGCGCATGGATCCGGTCCAGGACGGCTGAACCAGGTTCAAAAATACCCGAGAGGCCACCGGCGGCGCCCACAGGCACCTCCGGCGGCCTCTCGAGGCCCCTCGATCAGCAGATCATCCGGCGGTACGGACCCACGGTCCGTTCTTCGCGCCCGGGGTCTGATTGCGCGTCCACCACTTCGCGGTGAACGTCTTGCCGTCATGGACGGCGACGTCGCCGGTGTCGAAGATGCGCGATGCGGTCCACACGACTGCGGCGGCCTCGTCGGTGGCGTGCTCCTGCCACGGACCCCACGGATCGCCGGGCTTCTGGGCCTGCGTCCACCAGGATGCGACCCACTGGCGGCCGTCGTGGAGCACGCGGTCGCCCTCGCTGTAAACGGTGGCCGTCGCCCACTCCGACGGGAGCGGAAGAGTCACCGCGGCGCCGGTGACGGCGGCGCTCACCCGACGCGAGCCGTTGGTCGCGGTCGCCTCGAAGCTCGGAGCGGCGACCTCGCCGGCGGCGAGATGTGCGGCGGTGACGACGAGGGTCGACGTCTGGATCGAGGCGGCGCCGCCCACGGCGAGGGTGCCGTCGGCCAGGTCACCTGCGGAGACGCCGTCGAGCCGCACATTGCCGGCGTTGACCACCTCGGCGGTGAACGTGACGGTGTCGCCGACGGTCGCGAAGCCGTCGCCGTTCACGTCGTTCAAGGTTCCCTCGACCTCCCCGGACAGACGGGGGTCGCGTGCCACGACATCCACCTCGGGTGCCGGCGCGGTCAGCTCCTTCGCCGTCTGGCCTGCGGCTGAGAGGGTCCACGTCGTGGTCGCATCGAAGTAGCCACGATCGAGGTCGGCCTGGGTCACGGCATGCCGAGCGGTCCCACACTCGTAGCCGGCGAACCCGGCCAGCGACAGGTAGCGGCAGTTCCCGGCGCCCGGCGGCACGAACGGAGCGAAGGCACCGGTCGTCGGGGTGACCGTCGTCGTCAGCGGCGAGACGTTGTCGACGCGGAACGAGTACGACACCTGGTCGCCGACCGCATACGGCTGAGCGGCCAGATCGCGCCCGGTGTCGGTGCGCGAACCGGTGATCGCCGCATCCAGGATCCCGTCCCGGAGGGCCACGGTCGCCCCCTTCGCGGAGACCGTCGTCGCAGCGGACGGATCGGACGCCGGCGCCACGGTGAAGCTGAACTCCGGCGTGTACCAGCCTCGCGCCACGTCGTCCGCGGTGATCGTGTGACGAGGCGTCGTGCAGTTGTACGCACCGAGCGCGGGGAGGTTCTGCCAGCGGCACGCCGTCGGCAGGAATCCGGTGGTGAAGTTCGCCTCCTTCGGGGTGACGAGGGTGACGACGCTCGCCGCGCTCACCACGCGCACCGTGTACGCGAGCACGTCGCCCGCCTGGTACGGGTTCGCGACGACGTCGCGCGCGGGGCTGGTCGAGGTCGAGGTGAGCGTGAGCCCGAGCGGTGCCGGCAGTGCGAACGTCGTCGTGAACTGGCTGACCCGCCCGTCCGACGCCGTGAACGCGACTTGCAGCCGCTGGGTGCCCTGAGCCCCCGCAGGTGCGGTCACCGTCACGTCGACCGTGGTCGAGGCGCCGGGTGCAAGCCCCGTCACCGCGGCCGTCGACGCCGTCCATCCCGCCGGGGTGTAGAACGAGACGTCGCCGGTCAGCGCCGCGTCCTCCTGGTTGGTGACGGTCACCGGCACCGTGACGGTCGCACCCGCCGCAAGCTGCTGATCTGGGGCGGACAACGGTGCGCAGGCATAGTTGACCCAGTCCTCGTCGAAGGTCGAGAGCCGCATGTCGCTGGTGTAGTTGCGCTCCCAGAGGACGCCGATGCGGCCGTCGTCGAGCACACTCGCGCTGGCGTAGGCGAACGATCCGGTGTCGATCGTGCGCAGACCCGGCCAGGTCTCACCGTCGTCGCACGACACGCGCACCGCGCCGTTGACGCGGCCGCCGTCGGCGCCGTTGTTCGAGTTCACGAACAGCAGCCGCTGCGCGTCGGCGCTCCCCTCGGGGGCGTCGGGGTGCAGTCGTACGATCGCCGCGTTGTTGGTCGGGTCGGGCAGCTCCTTGTCCTGCGTGACCGGCCCGTAGGTGGCGCCGCCGTCGGACGAGATCGCGACCTTGCGATAGCGGCCGTTCGAGCTGTCGCGTGAGTTGAGCATCACGGTGCCGTCCGAGAGCTCGACGACCTTGTTCTCGTCCATGCCGGTGCCGACGTTCGCGCCCTTGTGCCAGGTGGCGCCGTGGTCGTCGGAGTACACGGAGTAGGCCTGGATGGCGGTGCCGCCCCCGGCCTGCAGCACTGTGCCCGCGTACTGCTGGATCAGGCGGCCGGCGTGCTCGCCGTAGCGGAGCTGGATGCCGCCGCCCGAGGTGGCGAAGTTGCCTTTGATGTCGCCCGCGACGGGGGTGTACCGCCCGTTCGTCACCGTGCCCTCAGCCGTCTTCGTGACCTGCGTGATCAAGCGGGGCTCGCTCCACGTGAGTCCGCCGTCGTCGGACTGGATCACGGCCGAGCTGATGACCTGACGGTCGGCGTCGTCGTTGCCGTAGGCGCTGCCGCCGAAGCCCTGGTCCTTCGAGAACACGAAGAAGGCGAAGAGGGTCCCGGTCTCGCGGTCGTGGACGTAGCTCGGGTCGGAGTAGCCGTGACGGGGCACGCTCGCGTCACCGACGTGGCCCGCGGCGATGATCTGCAGAGGTCCCCACGTCACGCCGTTGTCGGTCGAGCGGCGCTGGATGATCGAGTTCGGATTGGGCGAGTCGGCGGCGCTGCCGGGTCGCGCGTCCCACGCCGCCACGACGACGCCGTCGCCCAGGTGAGCGATGGCGGGGATCCGGTAGAAGAAGTTCGACGCGGTGCGGTCGGCGGCGAGGTTCTGCACGGCATACGTGCCCGGCGCATCAGTGGGATCCGTCAGGTAGTCGGGCGTGGGTGCGGCATTCGCGGGCATCGTGCCTCCGAGGAGGAGCGCCGCGATCAGTGCGGGGACGGCAGCACGTTTCGCTGCGGTGCGCCCGCGTCGGGGTCGGTGCCGGGGAAGGAGACGGTTCATTCGGTCAACCTTTCGCTTGCGTGTCTGACATCAGACATCGTATTTCCGGCGAAGCTATCGGAACCGGCGACGAGGCACAAGAGCTGGATCGCCGTACGTCAGGCGGTGGCGTGTGCGCGTCGGACGACCTCGAGGTTGCGGGCCACCGTCGCCACCACCTCGGCCGCCGTGCGGTCGGCGGGCAGCCGGCTCACCTTGAGGCCGAGCCACGGCGGGTCCCCCGCGGCGCGGAGTGAGGCGGCCACGTGGGCGTCGTCCAGCAAGGAGCGGGATGACGGATCAACCGAGAGGATCGGCGGATGCGCGTCGATCCACGCGGGGCCGTACGGGCCGTCGACGGTCGCCACTCCCGAGAACGTGAGGCCCTCGAGGAGGCCGGATGCCGCCGCATCCCGGATCTGCACCGTCACGGCGTCGGCGTCGCGCAGCTCGATCGCCGAGCGGCCCCAGTTCAGCCACAGCCCGATGTCGGCGTCGACGCGGGCGATCGTGGCGATCTCGTCCTCGAGCGGCAGGAACCCCTTCTCGAACGCCTGCCCGGGGCGCACGGCGTCGCAGTGCTCGATCACCAGGCGCGCGTCGTCCCAGTCCCAGCCGCAGACCTCGTCCAGGGAGGCGGCGAGTGCTGCCGGATCGCCGCCGCCGCGCGGCGCGGTGTGCAGCGCCACGTAGGCGACGTGCCCGTCGCTGCGCTCCCCCAGCAGCCGCGCGTCGGCGTGCAGCCGGCGGAGGTCGGCGATCGCGGCGGCGCGGCCGGCGGCATCCGTCGACGCGATCCCGTAGGCGGGGTCCTCGGCGGTGCGCCGCATCACCCACGGAAGCGGGGTGAGCGCCAGGCCCGCGCCCGCCGGCACATGGTCGAGGAACCACTGCGGATCGTGCGGGTGCACGGCGCCCAGCCACGGAACCTCGAGGCCCGCGACGTCCGGCAGCGCGCAGAGCGCGGGCAACAACTCGGCCTCGAGCCCGGGATCCCAGTGCGCGTAGGCCGGGGATGCCGCGTAGGCGCTGATGAGGACGGGGGTCGCTTCGCTCACGGCACGGATGGCCCCTCCAGCGCCCGCACGAACCACGACGTGATCGTGGTCGGGTGGGTGATCGCCGTACCCACGCAGACGGTGAAGGCTCCCGCAGAGCGCGCGGCCGCGGCATCCGTGGGCGTATGGATGCGCCCCTCCGCGCAGATCGGCCGTGCGCAGCGTGCGGCGATCTGCGCGATGAGCTCGAGGTCGGGCCCCGGCGTGCGCGGACGCTCACCCGAGTACCCCGACAGTGTCGTGCCCAGGATGTCGGCGCCGGACTCCTCGGCGGCGATCGCGTCGTCGAGAGAGCCGCAGTCGGCCATGACGAGCACGTCGTGGCGTTCTCTCAGTCCGGCGATGGTCTCGGCGAGGGAGAGTCCGTCGGGGCGCGGGCGCCGTGTGCCGTCGAGTGCGACGATGCCGGCGCCGGCCTCCGCGACGGCGAACGCGTGCGCGAGGGTCGGCGTGATGAAGACGTCGGCGTCGCCGTCCTTCCAGAGCCCGACGATCGGCACCTCGAGGTCTGCGGCCGCGCGGATGTCGTCCAGGCCTTGCAGGCGGATCCCCGCCGCTCCCCCGGCCACGGCGGCGTGCGCGATCTGCACCATGGTGCGCGGGTCGCGCATCGGCTCGCCCGGATAGGCCTGGCACGACACGATCAGGCCACCGGCGAGACGGCTCAGGATGTTCTCCGCGGTGTCCCTCATGCGGCGTCCTCGCGTTCCTTCCAGATCTCCCAGATGGATGCTGCAGCCCCGCGCAGCGGCGCGTCGCCGGCCAGCACCCCCGGTGTGATCACGACGTCCTGCAGCACGTCGATGACCTCCTCACGGTAGGCGGCACGCAGCGGAGCGAGCCAGTCGTCGCCGATCTGCGCGACGCCGCCCGTGACGACGACGCGCTCCGGATCGAGCAGCGTGACGGCACCGGCGATCCCGCGTCCGACCGCGGCCGCCGACTCGGCGAGCGCCCGGCGCGCGAGAGGGTCGCCCTCGCGGGCGCGAGCGACCACATCGCGGGCGTCGGGGGCGACGGGGTCGCCGCCCAGCGACAGGTAGTGACGGTGCATGCCCACGCCGGATCCGATCGCCTCCAGGTGTCCGCCGCGCCCGCACGGGCAGCGCAGATGCTCGGCTCCCGGCACCGGCATGTGCGCGATCTCCCCGGCGACGTGGTGGGCGCCGCGGAGCACGCGCCCCTCGATGACGACCCCCGCCCCGACGCCGGTGCCGACCGCGACCACGATGGCACTGCGGGCACCGGCGGCTGCGCCGTGGCGGAACTCACCGAGTGCGTGCGCGTCGACGTCGTTCTGCACGTGGACGGGTGCGGTGCGGGCGAGCAGATCGCCGAGCGCGTCGCGCAGGCGCGCCGCGAGCTCCGTGCCGGGCCAGCCGGCCATGGTGTCGGTCGACGAGACGATGGTCCCGCGCGAGACGTCGACGACGCCCGCCGTCGCGACGCCGAGGCCGCACGCGACCACGACGCCTTCCTGCGCCATCACGGTCTCGGCGAGTGCGGCCACCGTCCGCACGACCGCATCCGGCCCTTCGGCTGCCGGAGTGGATGCGGTCGCGGCGGCGAGCACGGTGTCGGCGCGATCGGCGAGCCCGACGGTCGTCTTCGTTCCGCCGACGTCGACGACGAGCACGACCTCCGGCATCAGGACGCCTGAACGGGCAGCAGATCCAGCTCGGCGAGGATCCCGTGGATGCGCTCCACCGCCGCGTCGTCGAGGGGCTGGGTCGGGAACGCCATGGTCGCGTGATCGATGATGCCTCGCGCCTTCATCGCCGCCTTGAACGCGCCGACCCCGGTCGCGTCGCCCGACAGACCCTGCGGCTGGAACACGATCTCGAACGCACGGTTGATGCGCTCCTGCTCGCCGCGCGCAGCCTCCCAGTCACCGCGGGTCGCAGCATCCCACAGCCGCACGTAGCCGGTCGCCTCGACGTTCGCGAAGCCCGGTACCACGCCATCGGCGCCCGCGAGCAGCATGGCGTCGACGACCATCTCGTGCCCTGTCAGGAGCTGGAGCGGGTGCCCTGCGGCGTCGTTCGCGGCGAGCAGCCGCCGGAATCCCACGTCGTCGCCCGACGAGTCCTTCACCCCGGCGATGATGCCGTCGCGCCCCAGGCTCATGAGCAGCTCCAGCCCGAGCTTGGAGTGCACCCGCACCGGGACGTCGTACGCCCACAGCGGAGCGTCGATGCCGGCGGCGACAGCGCGGAAGTGCCGGTCGACCTCGGCCGGCGAGTTGAGCGTGTACAGCGGAGCGGTCGTGACGACGGCATCCGCTCCGGTCGCCACGAGGCGGCGTGAGATCTCGACGATGCGCGCCGAGGTCAACTCGATCGCGCCCGCGATGATCGGCACGCGCCCGGCGGCCGCACTCGCGATCGTGCGCAGGATGTCGACGCGCTGGTCGTCGGTGAAGTAGGCGGTCTCGCCGGTCGAGCCCAGCGCGAAGAGGCCGTGCACGCCCGAGGTGATGAGGTAGTCGACGAGCCTCTCGAGCGAGGCGTGGTCGACGGCGCCGTCGGGCAGGAGGGGCGTGGCGACCGGCGGGACGACGCCGGAGAACGAGCGGGTGGAGGAAGAGGACATCGAGGGTTCCAAGCGGGTTCGCGGCTTCAGCCGAGCGGGGTGGGGTCGAGGAGGGAGGGCGCGGCGCCGAGGAGCGTGCGCGTGTAGTCGTCGAACGGGTCGTCGAACACGCGGGCGGCGTCGCCGTACTCGACGACACGGCCCTTGTTCATGACCGCGATCTCGTCCGACAGGTAGCGGACGGTCTGGATGTCGTGCGAGATGAAGACCATCCCGAGGCCCAGTTCGTTCTTGAGGTCGGTGAGCAGGTTCAGGATCTGGGCCCGCACCGAGACGTCGAGCGCCGACGTCGGCTCGTCGGCGACGATCACCTGCGGCTCCAGCGCCAGCGCCCGTGCGATCGCGACGCGCTGGCGCTGACCGCCGGAGAGCTGGCTCGGAAGCGCGTCGAGCGCCGAGGTCGGCAGCCCCACCAGGCCGATGAGCTCCCTCACCCGGCGCTCGCGCTCGGCCGGCGAGCCGACACGGTGCACCTGCAGCGGGTCGAGCAGGCCGTCGCGCACCGTCATACGGGCGTTGAGTGCTGTCGCCGGGTCCTGGAACACCACCGAGAGGATGCGTCCGAGGCGGCGGCGCACATCGCGGTTGAACGACGTCACCGGCTCGCCGCCGAACACCACCGTGCCCGACGTGGGCTGCTCGAGCCCGACGAGGACTTTGGCCGCCGTGGACTTGCCCGACCCCGACTCCCCCACGATGCCGAGGGTCTGCCCGGCCTTGACGGTGAGCGAGACGCCGGCGAGCGCGTCGACATAGGTCTTCTTGAACAGTCCGGACGTGCGCGTCTTGAACCGCACGTGGACGTCCTGCAGCTCGATGATCGGCTCGGTCATCGCGCACCTCCGATCGGCTGGACGGGCGCATCCTCGGGATGCGCGGCGTAGTAGTGGTCGGTCCCGGGCACGTGTCGGCGCACCGGCACGACGCCCCTGTTGCGGTCGGGGTTCGCCGATCGCGGGGCGAACCGGTCGCCGGCGGGGAAGTCGCGCGGCGACGGCACCGTGCCGGGCACCTGATGCAGGCGGTCCGATCCCGACTCGATCGACAGCACCGCCCCGAGCAGACCCCGCGTGTACTCGTGCACCGGCTGGGTGAGCAGCTCACGGGTGGTGCCCTGCTCGACGACCTGCCCCGCGTACATCACGGTGATGCGGTGGGCGAGCTCGGCGACCAGCGCGAGGTCGTGGGACACGAACAGCATCGCGAACCCGAGCTCCTCGCGCAGCGAGTTGAGCAGCTCGATCACCTGCGCCTGCACCGTGACGTCCAGCGCGGTCGTCGGCTCGTCGGCGATCACCAGGCGGGGGTTGCGGGTGAGCGCCATGGCGATGAGCACCCGCTGGCGCTGGCCGCCCGACAGCTCATGCGGGTAGGACGCGAGCGTCCGCTCCGGATCGAGACCGACCAGCGTCAGCAGTTCCTCCGCCGTGCGCGTGCCGCCGCGCGATGTGAGCTGCTTCATCTGCCCGCGGATCAGGATCGCCGGGTTGAGCGAGCTCAGCGCGTCCTGATAGATCATCGCGATGTCGTGGCCGCGGAGCGCGTTGCGCTCGGCGAGCGACATCTGCAGCAGATCCTTGCCGTCGAACATGATGCTGCCGGTGATCGTCGCGCTCTCGTCGAGGAGACCCATGATCGCGAGCGAGGTGATCGACTTGCCGCAGCCGGACTCACCGACCAGCGCCATCGTCTCCCCGGGTCGCACCGTGAAGTTCACGTCGTCGACGACGGAGACGTCGCCGTGGCGCGGGAACGAGATCGACAGATCCTGCACCTCGAGCAGGGGCGGGGCGTCGGAGGTGTAGACCAGCCGGTCCGTGCGCTCCAGCTCGACCTCGCGGAGCTCCGCGAGGCGCTCGTCGAGAGGGACGACGGTCGTCGTGGCTTCGAGCACGGGCGTCGTCACCGTGACCACGGGCGTCTCTGCGCGCTCGTAGGCACTGCCGTCCGCGACATCCGCCGCTGAGGAGTCGTGCCCGGTCGGAGCCTGCACGGCCTCCAGTGCCGAGGTCGACTCCTCCGTCGACACCGCATCGGCACTGAGCCTGCGGGCCTTGGGGGCGACCATAGCATCGGTCATGCCCTCCGACACGATGTTGAGGCACAGCACCGTCGTCATGATCAGCAGGCCCGGGAAGAACGTCGCCCACCAGGCGCCGCTCATGAGCAGGTTGCGGCCCGCGGCGATCACGTTGCCCCACGAGGGCTCGGGGTCGGGGACGCCGGCCTGCAGGAACGACAGGGATGCCTCGAACACGATGGCGTCGGCGACGAGCACCGTCGCGAACACCAGCACGGGGGCCATGGTGTTGCGCGCGACGTGCTTGACGATGATCCGCGAGGTCGACGCGCCCATGACTTTGACGGCCGACACGTAGTCCTCGCCGTACTGGTCGAGCACGTTCGCCCGCACGATGCGGGTGAGCTGCGGCACGTAGAGGAACGCGATCGTGAGGATCAGCACCGGTAGCGACCGGCCGAGCACCGCGACGAACACCGCGGCGAGGGCGATGCCGGGGAACGACATCACGACGTCCATGACCCGCATCAGCGTCTCGGAGATCCACTTCGGCGCCGTGGCCGCGATCGTCCCGAGCACGACGGCGGCGATCAGTGCCGCGAGCGTCGCGCCGAGGCCGATCGTCAGGGAGTAGCGACCGCCGTAGACGAGCCGCGAGAAGATGTCGCGGCCCTGTCGGTCGGTGCCGAACCAGTGCTCCGAGCTGGGCGGCTGCACCGGCGGGCCGGAGGCGAGCGGGTCGTACGGCGCCACGAAGGGCGCGAAGATCGCCGCGAGCGCGATGATCGCGATGATCGAGAGGCAGATCACCGTGCCTGTGGACAGCGACCCCAGGCGCAGGCCCGGCGTGGAGAGTCGTTCGGTCAGTTTGCGTCGCATGTCGTCACACCGCCCGGATTCGGGGATTGATGAGCACGTACAGGAGGTCGACGATGATGTTGATCACGACGAAGGCCAGCGCCACGGCGAGTGTGACGCCCTGCACGAGGTTGGGTTCGTTGTTGGTGACGCCGTTCAGGATCAGCGTGCCCATGCCGGGGATGGCGAAGATGACCTCGATCACGACGGCGCCGCCGAGCAGGTAGCCGACTCGCAGGCCGAGCACGGTGACCGGGGTGATGAGGGCGTTGCGCAGCACGTTGCGGCCGACGACGATCACACGCGGGATGCCGGCGCCCAGCGCGGTGCGGACGTAGTCGCGATCGAGCTCCTCGACCATCGAGGTGCGCACCACGCGCGAGAGCTGGCCGATGACGGGGATCGCGAGGGCGATCGCGGGAAGCGTCATGCGCGCGAGCCAGCCTGCCGGGTCCTCCCAGAAGTCGGGGAGCGGACCGGATGCCGGGAGCACCGCCAACTGGAGGGTGAACAGTTGGATGAGCAGGATCGCGAGCCAGAACGACGGTGTCGACAGCGACGCCACGCCCAGGACGCGGATGATCTGGTCGGGCCAGCGGTCGCGGTAGACGGCGGCGAGGACGCCGAGCACGAACGCGACGACCACGGCGATGAGCAGGCCGAAGAACGTGAGCGACAGGGTGATCGGGAATGCTCGGGCGACCTCGTCGGCGACCGGGAGGCTTCGCGCGGAGTAGGTGCCGAGGTCGCCCTGGAACAGTCCGGCGAGGAAGTCGAGGTACCGCACGATGAGCGGGTCGTTGAGGCCGTTGGCGTCGCGGTACGCCTCGAGGGCCTCGGGGGAGGCGGTCTCGCCGAGCGCGGTGCGCGCCGGATCGACCGGGGAGAAGGACATCACGAAGAAGACGAGGAAAGTGATGCCGAGGATCATCAGCGGCAGCTGCAGGAGCCGCCTGCCGATGAGGCGGAGCGTGTTGGACACGTGCCGCTCCTTCCTGGGGCGAGTGGTGGGGAGGGCGGAGGGTGCGCTCGGGCGGCGCACCCCCCGCCGTGGATCAGTCGGCGGCGACGCCGACGTCGAGGAACGACAGACCCGTCGTGGGAACCGGCTGGAACCCGACGAGCTGCTCGCTGCTCCACGCGGTGGGGAGCTTGCGGTGGAAGAGCGGGTAGAGCACGGCCTGCTCGGCGATCAGGTCGAACGCCTGGTTCCAGGTCTGCTGCTGCGCGTCGCCGGTCTCCTGCACCGCGGTGTCGAGCAGCTCACGCAGCTCGGCGTACTCCGGGGTGTCCGCGAAGTGGGTACGGGTCTGCGTCCAGACGTTCGCGCCGTACCACCAGTTCATGAGCAGGTCGGGGTCGCTGCCGAAGACCGACGGGTCACCCGGGGCGACCATGACGGTGTAGTCGCCGGAGTCGACCTTGGCGTACTGCGCCGCTGACTGGCCGATGTCGAGCGTGACGTCCACCCCGATCGCATCGAGCGACTCCTTGATGAGCGGCGCGACCTCCTTCACCCAGCCGGTGTCGGTCGTCAGGAGCGTGATCGAGAGGTCGGAGACGCCCGCCTCGTCGAGGAGCTCTTCCGCCTTGTCGGGGTCGTAGCTGTAGACCGTCGACGCCTCGTTGTAGTTCGGATACGTGTCGGGGAGGAACGACGTCGCAGCCGTCGCGTTGCCGAGCATGCCGGTCTCGATGATCTTGTCCATGTCGAGGGCGTAGAAGAACGCCTGGCGGACGCGGGGGTCGTCGAAGGGCGGCGCCTGGGTGTTGAACATCATGAAGAGCAGGCCGAACGACTGCACGCTCTCGACGTCGGCCGTCGCGGCCAGCGTGTCGACGTCGATGTAGGGGACGTCCTCCATCGCCTGGATCGTGCCCGACGACATCGCGGTCACACGCGCGGCCGAGTCGGCGAGGAGGTTCCAGTTCATCCCGGCGGCCTTCGCGGGGCGCGGGCCGTTGTAGTCGTCGAACCGCTCGAAGACGAGCTTGTCCTCGGGGACCGCCGAGACGAGCGAGTACGGGCCCGAGCCGACCGGGCTGGCACCGAAGGCCTCGGGGTCCTCCTCCACGAGAGCCTGGGGGACGATCTTGACGATCCCGAGTCGCTCGTTCAGCAGCGAGAACGGGAACTTCGTGGTGATCTCGACGGTGTCGTCGTCGACGGCGGTGACGGTGTCGATGAAGTTGATGTACGTGGCGAACAGCGAGCCGCTGGCGGGGTCCAGCACGCGCTCGTAGCTGTACACGACGTCGTCCGCGGTGACCGGGTCACCGTTCTGGAACGTCGCGCCCTCGCGGATGTCGATGTCGTAGGTGGTGTCGTCCACCTGGGTGGGCAGATCCGCGGCGAGCGCGGCGTACGGCTGCTTGGTCACCGGGTCGAGGTCGACGAGCCCCTCGAAGATGTGCCAGTTCGCCGCGACGGTCACGGCGCCTGACGCGATCATCGGGTCGAAGCTGCCGCTCAGCGCGTACGAGATGCCGGCTTCGATGACGCCATCGGGATCGACCTCGGCGCTCGCGTTCGTCTGCTCGGGCGTCGAGGATGCGGCCGATCCGCATCCCGCCAGCACGAGCGCGGTGGCCACGGCGCCGGCCGCTGCGACCGCAAGACGACCGCGCCGGGTGCGCGTCGTGTATCGGTTCATGTGTGCTCCAAATGATGAAGGTTGGACATCTTGAGAACATCAGACGTCTGACGTACTATAAACACACGTTGGAGCCCGCCACAATGGGCGAAACGAACTTGTTACCCCCGAAAGGAAGGGCCGGATGACCTCGATCGACCAGCGCGGATCGCGGATGCGGCGCGCGACGACCGCCGATCAGATCAAGCAGCTCATCCTCACTCGTCAGCTCCGGCCGGGTGATCCGCTCCCCACGGAGGCGGAGCTGTGCGAGACGCTCGACGTGTCGCGCTCCTCGGTGCGCGAGGCGATCCGCACGCTGTCGACGCTCGACATCGTGGACGTCCGTCACGGGCACGGCACCTACGTCGGCAAGATGTCGCTGGCGCCGATGGTCGAAGCCCTGGTGTTCCGCGGGGTCCTCGCCCCGGACGGGTCGATCGACGCCCTGCGCGAGGTCGTCGAGGTGCGCCTCGCACTCGACCTCGCGATGACCGATCGCGTCGTGGAGGGCCTGCGCGGCGCCGACACGTCGGATCTCGAGGCGATGGTCGCCGAGATGAACGACCGCGCCTCGCGCGGCGAGACGTTCCTCGAGGCCGACCGCGCGTTCCACACCACCTTGTTCGCGGCGACTGGCAACCTGCTCGCGAGCCAGCTCGTGGGAGCCTTCTGGGACGTCCACACCGCCGTGGTCCCCCAGCTCGACATCGCGGTCCCGTCCGACATCCAGCTCACCGCACGGGCACACGGGGACATGTTGGATGCTGCGCGCCGAGGCGACCGCGACGCGTACCGCGCGGCGGTGGTCGAGCACTACGGACCGCTGCAACGCTCGCTCATGCAGGCCGCCGAGCGGCGATCCGCGTGAGGTACGGCATCGTCGGGGCCGGTTACTTCGGCAAGGAGTTCGCGCGCATCCTCCGCGACCTGCCCGACGCCGAGCTCGCGGCCGTCTACTCGACGGGGGACGCCGCCGACCTCGCCCGGGAGGCGGGCTGCCGCGTCGTCGACTCGGTCGCGGCGCTCGTCGAGGCCGCCGACGCCGTGATCGTCGCCTCGCCGAACCATGTGCACCGCGAATCCGCCGAGCTCGCTTCGCTCGCAGGCCGCCACGTCTTCTGCGAGAAGCCGGTCGCCCTCACCTACGCCGAATGCGACGCCATGGTGTCGGCCGCCGAACGCTCGGGCGCGCTCTTCCTCGCCGGCCACGTCATGCACTTCATGCCCGGAATCCGCCGGGCTGCGCGGCTGGTGGCGGAGGGCGCGATCGGCGTTCCGGTCGTCGCCCGAACCGCGCGCGTCGGATGGGAGGACGGCACGGCCGCGCCGGGCTGGAAGAAGATGCGCGCCTCGTCGGGCGGTCATCTCTTCCACCACATCCACGAGCTCGACATCCTGCAGCACTTCATCGGCCCGGCCGAGACCGTCTCGATGACCGGCGGCGCAGCGCCGCAGGCAGGACCGCGCACGGGCGACGAAGATGCGCTCCTGCTGGCGGCCGCGACGTTCCCGGGCGATCGCTACGCCACCCTCGAGTGGGGATCGGTGTTCCGGCAGCCCGAGCACACCATCACGATCCAGGGCACGACCGGGATCCTCCACATCGACATGCAGGACGTCGGCGTGACTCTTCGGCGCGACGACGACGTCGAACGCTTCCCGCTGCATGCCTCATCCGATGTCGACCTCGAGCGCACCCGAGAGAACCGAGCGGCGTCCGGCGGCAGCGGCGTGACCTACGGCGACCCCAGCCGGCGTCCACCGCGCTGGCTGCGCGATGCGATGCGCGCCGAGATCGAGTACTTCGACGGTCTCGCGACGGGTTCCCTCGAGATCGATCCGGCACTCGCAGCTCTGACCGACGGCACCGCAGCGCGGGCGTCCATCGCCACGGCAGAGGCACTCACCCGCGCTCTCCGGCTCGGACGCACGGTGCGTGTCGACGAGGTCACCCTGCCGGAGGAGCGGGCGGCTGCGTGATCCCGCCCACGGGCGCCCCGAGCCGCGTGCGCAGCAGCACCGCGTAGACGAGCGCCGACACGAGCATGCCGACCGGCACCGACAGGTCGATGTAGCCGAGACCCTCCGCGATCGGGCCGGTCCACACCTCGGTCGACAGGCACAGCGCGGTCGCGATGCCGCCGAGCACGACCGCGGCCATGCCGGGGACGCCCCAGCCGCCGCTGTACCAGAAGCGCCCACCGCGCCCCTCGTCGAAGAGCTCGACGCCGTCGTAGCGGTTGCGCCGCAGCGCGACGTCCGCCACGAAGACCGCCATCGTCGGCGCCGAGACGATCACGAGGAACTGCAGCATGAGGTTCACGGCGTCGAGGAAGCTCGTCGACAGCACCAGGTAGATCGTGAGCGCCGTGCCGATGAGGCCGACGACGATCGCCGCGGGGATGCGGCGAATCGGGAGGCCGATCGCCTGCAGCGCCATGCTCGACGTGTACGTCGTCATGCCGTTGAGGGCGATGGTGTTCACGACGACGCCGATCACGAGGACGGGTCCGAGCCAGTCGGGCAGAAGCCCGAGGAGCGCGGATTCGATGCCGGCGTGCATCGCCACGGCCGAGATCGCGGTGGCCAGCAGCGCGCCGACCACGGTGAAGACGATGCCCGGCAGAGCCCCGCCGAGTGCGGTCGCCGCGATGATGTGCGACGGCTTCGTCGAGCGCGGAAGGTAGCGCGCGATGTCGGGGCTGTTGATGTACGAGATCGGCGCCGACGCGATGATCGTGAACCCGATCGTGACCGCCGACCACAGCGGCACCCCCGTGAGCGGCTCGGCCGGGTGATAGCTCCAGTCGACCTGCGGAAGGATGAACGCCGTCACGGTCACGAAGATCGCGGCGAGCACGATCGCCAGCCACGAATACACCCGCAGGATGAGGGCGTGGCCGTACACGGCGACGATCACCGTGAGCACCGAGATGACCAGCGTGACCGCGATCGGGACGACGACGGGGTCCGTGAGGCCCATGCCCGCCAAGAGGTCCGCTCCGAGGAACGACGAGGCGAGCCAGGTGAGGGCGAGGAACACCGCCCCGATCAGCCAGCCGGTGAACGCGACCACCGGCTTGTTGCCGATGACGCCGTAGATGGCGCGCGTGATGACGGAGCCCGACGTCCCCGCGGCGGGGCCGCTGATCGCGATGACGCCGGGGAACACCCACAGGGCGGACGCGGCGAGCACGACGAGCACGGCCTGCCAGAGTTCCAGCCCGAGCAGCACGAGCGTCGCGCCGATCGTGAAGTTCAGGATGCTGACGCTCGGCGCCGCCCACACGAAGAAGAGGTCGCGCGCGCGACCGTGTCGCTCCCCTGCCCCGATGAGCTCGATGCCGCGCGTCTCGGGCTGGGTCGCGGCATCCACGAACTCCGCGGAATCGTGCGGCGGCTTCGGAACGGTCTGCCGGGGCTGTGACACGGTGATCCTCTCGGGCGGCAGGACGACGTCGTCGGGCCGCGGGCTTCGTTGCTCGGGATGCTGTGACTATTGGCCGTGTGGACAATAGCCTATTGGTCACACATCCAATAACATGGGCGCCATGGTGTCAAGCGCCGTGTCCGGCCGCGTCCGCAAGCGCCCCGAGGAGCGCCGGGAGGAGATCCTGGCGACGGCGGCGGACATCGCCCTGACCGAAGGGCTCGAGCGCATCACGCTGCGAGCCGTTGCCGACCGGCTCGGCGTCCGTCCCGGCCTCATCACCCACTACTTCCCCGCCGCCGAGGACCTCGTGGTGGCCGCGTTCACGCGGGCGGCGGCCGCCGAGCGGGCGGAGCTCTTCCCGCGGGTCGGCGCCCCCACCGCCCGTCTCGCGCACCTCGTGGCAGGCTTCGAGAGCCTCGACTCGTGGGATCTCGCGCGGCTCTGGATGAACGCCCGTCACCTTTCGCGATTCAGCCCCGCGCTCGACGACGCGGTGGTCGCTCAGGAGAAGCTCAACGAGGCCGGGCTGGTCGAGATCATCGAGCAGGGGATCGCCGCAGGCGAGTTCGCCGAGGTCGACCCCCTCGGTGCGTGCACGCGGATCCTCATGGCCGTGGACGGACGGGGCGCCTACGTCAACAACACCCACGAAGCGAGGCTCGACGCCGGCGAGCATTTCGTCGCGGACGTCGCCGAGTGGACGCTCGGTCTGCGCCCTGGGACGCTGCGCACCGATGCCACGACGACGGCGTCAAGTGAGCAGCATCCGTCTCGTCCGTGAACGGGAGCGGCCCCGGAACCGCGAAGGATCCGGGGCCGCTGTCGATCCGGGTCAGGCCTGCGCGGGCACCTTGTAGGCGACGTGGACGCGGCCGATCTCGCCGTCGAACGCGAACGGCATCTTGTCGACGTACGCCCGCGACACGGCGCCGCCGTAGGCGCGGCCGACGTCCAGGCAGTCGTTCGCCGAGAACAGCAGCGGGGCGCTGACCGGCACCGTGCCCGACGCGACCTCCGTGCCGTCGACCCGCAGCACGACGCTGAGGGGTCCGCCCGGCTTCGGCACGACGTACGACGTCTCGATCTCGATCGTGTGGTCACCGGCGGAGAGCGGCTCGGTCGCCGCGATCGTCGTCCGCTGCACGAGGAAGAGGTTGTACTCGTACGTCAGGATGCCGTCGACGACGTACGCCGTGAGGCCACCGCCCGCGCCGCCGAGCTTGTACAGCACGCCGTTGGCGTTGTCGCCGACCTTCACCTCGATCGTCACGACGTTCGGCTTGTTGCCGAGCGCGGGCGCGCAGAACTCGGGCACGCGGAACGTGTCGCCGGTGAACTCCCACTCGGTGTAGGGCGGAGAGATGCGCAACTCCGGGTGAAGGGGTGCGACCCACAGGCCGCCGCCGATGGGGAGCACCTTGTTCTTCGCGGCCTCGATGGCGAACAGCTCCTTGAGCCCGGCGAGCTTCGCGGGGTGCTCGTCGGCGAGGTCCTTCGACTGGCTCCAGTCCTCGTCGAGGTTGTACAGCTCCCACTTGTCGTCGTCGGGCGTCCAGGTATGGATGCCCGCGGGCATTCCGGGCACCCAGGGCAGGCGCGGACCCGTCGTCGACGCGATCCAGCCGTCCTCGTAGATCGACCGGCTCGCCATGACCTCGAAGTACTGCACGCGGTGGCGGCCCTCGGCGGCCTTGTCGTCGATCGAGTACGCGAAGCTCGTGCCGTCGATCGGATCCTGCGGGATGCCGTTGACGGTGTCGGGGTGCGAGATGCCGAGGATCTCGTAGATCGTCGGAGCCAGATCGATCACGTGGTGGAACTGCGTGCGCGGCACCGGGTCGTGTTCGATGCGCCCGGGCCACTGGATGAACATCGGGTTGCGCGTGCCGCCCAGGTGCGAGGCCATGAGCTTCATGCCCTGGTACGGAGACGAACCCGCCCACGCCCATGCCGCGTGGTACTGGTTGTCGGTCGCCGGCGTGCCCAGTGCGTCGAGGCCGCCGAGCTCCTCGAGCGCCGCGATGTGCTGGTCGATCGTGGTCGGGATCATGTTCTGCGCGAGCAGCTCGCTGATCGTGCCGTTCTGGCCCTCACCCGACGAGCCGTTGTCACCCCAGATGTAGATGACGATCGTGTCGTCGGCGTACCCGAGCCGCTCGAGCTCGTCGACCACGCGGCCGGCCTGCACGTCGGCGTGCTCGCCGAAGCCGGCGCACACCTCCATGAGCCGGGCCTGGAACGGCTTCTGGTGGTCGGGGATGTCGTCCCAGCCTTGCAGCGAGTCGGGTCGCGGGGTCAGCGCGGCGTCCTCGGGGACCCAGCCCGCGGCCTTCGCTCCGGCGAGCGCGTCCTCGCGGTACGCGTCCCAGCCGTCGTCGAAGACGCCCTTGTACTTGTCGGCCCACTCCTTGTGCACGTGGTGCGGGCCGTGGATGGCGCCGGTCGCCCAATACATGAAGAAGGGCTTGTCGGGTGAGAGCGCCTTGTGGTCGCGCAGCCACGCGATCGCGTCGTCGGCGATGTCCTCGCTGAGGTGGTAACCCTCCTCCGGCGTCTTCGGCGGCAGCACCGATGTGGTGTTGCGCACGAGGTTCGGCTCGTACTGCGACGCCTCACCGGCCAGGAAACCGTAGAAGTACTCGAAGCCGTTGCCGGTCGGCCAGTTCTCGTACGGGCCGGCCTTGGTCGTCTCCTCGGCGGGCGTGTTGTGCCACTTGCCCCACGCCGCGGTCGAGTAGCCGTAGTTGCGCAGCACCTCGGCCATGGTCGAGCTGCTCTTCGGGATGTGACCCGAGTAGCCGTCCCAGTCATTGGCGAGCTCGGCGATCTGGCCGGCGCCCACGCGGTGGTGGTTGCGCCCCGTCAGCAGCGAGGCACGGGTCGGAGAGCACATCGACGTGGTGTGGAAGCGGTTGTAGCCGATGCCGCCTTGGCGGATGCGATCGAGCGTCGGAGTGGCGACCTTGCCACCCAGCGGTGCAGGCAACGCGGGTCCGGCGTCGTCGATGAGGATGACGAGCACGTTCGGCGCGTCCTCGTTCAGATGGCGCTCCGGCGGCAGCGGGGAGTACGTCGACTCGGCCAGCGTGCGCCCGGCGTAGCTGCCCGATGGCTTCGGCGGGAAGGGCAGCGTCCGTGCGGGTGGGAGCGGAGCCCCCACGACGGAGGTGCGGTCATCAGCGGTCATGCGTGTCTCCTGTCCCCGAGCAGCAGGCGGGCGAGAGCACCACCCCTCGGTCGGTGCCACAGTATCGACGGACCGGCGCGAGCGACATCGTTCGGATCGCGTGAACTCGTCCGTGCCGATGAACAGTGGGTGACGGGGGTCTGCGCACGCAGAGGCGCGACCTTCCTGCCACTACCAGGATATCCGGGGGTGGGGGCCTTGCGGCAAGGGCCCCCCGAGGGCGCATACTGGTCGGTCGCGACGCTCCCCCGCCCTTCTCCTCTGACTCACTCCGTCCGATTCCGCGTCGCGAAGCCGCCAGGAGCCCATGCCGTGAACACCCCTCCGATCAGCGATTCCCACCCGTCCTCTCGAACAGCCGACGCCACCGCCTTCCACCTTCCCGACCGCCTCGCGGCCAAGTCCGACCCGGCGCTCATCGGCGGCGACGAGCAGCACTTCGCCGCGATCGCCGACACGCTCTCGCGCTCCATCGAAGGGCTCGAGGCCCGCCTCGACGAGCTGCGCCGCCGTCCCGGCGGGCACGGACAGGCAGGGGTCGAGCGCGACCTCGAGATCCACCGGGTCTCCGCCCGGCTGCGGGTGCTGCGCCGCTTCGGAGTCGACGCGTGCCTCGGCCGCATGGTCCCCGCCGACGGCAGCGAGCCCGTCTACATCGGCCGCTTCGGACTCACGGATCCTGCGGGCCGGCGCCTGCTCGTCGACTGGCGCACGCCCGCCGCCGAGCCGTTCTTCGCCGCGACGCACGCCCATCCTTCGGGGCTCGTCAGCCGCCGCCGCTACCGCTGGACCGGCGGCCGCGTGACCGACTACTGGGACGAGGTGTTCACCGCCGAGGGACTCGATCACAACGCTGCCCTCGACGACCAGTCCGCGTTCATCGCGAGTCTCGGCGCCAGTCGCTCGCCGCGCATGCGCGACGTGCTGGGCACGATTCAGGCCGACCAGGACGCGATCATCCGCGCCGGCTCGCGTGGCGCGCTGGTGGTCGACGGCGGCCCCGGCACGGGCAAGAC
This sequence comes from Microbacterium sp. C23T, assembly GCF_053345975.1. NCBI lineage: Bacteria > Bacillati > Actinomycetota > Actinomycetes > Micrococcales > Microbacteriaceae > Microbacterium > Microbacterium sp. C23T. The sequence continues at coordinate 23,632 of NZ_JBKFBD010000046.1, forward strand.
CGTCGTGGCGCTGCACCGCGCCGCCTACCTCGTCTACTCCGACCCGCACCTCGGCGAGGGGCGCGGCGGCGTGCTGTTCGTCGGTCCGAGCACCGCGTACCTCTCCTACGTCGAGGACGTGCTCCCGAGCCTCGGTGAGGAGAGCGTGCAGACGTGCACCCTGCGCGACCTCGTGGCCGAGGGCGGGGTCGCCGGCGCCGAGCCCGATGCCCGGGTCGCCCGCCTGAAGGCCGACGCCCGCATGGTCGACGCGATCGAGCCCGCCGTGCGGCTCTACGAGGAGCCGCCCACCACCGGCATGGTCGTCGAGACGCCCTGGGCCGAGCTGCGGCTCGATCCCCAGGACTGGGCCGAGGCGTTCGCATCGGCCGAGGCGGGCCTGCCGCACAACGAGGCGCGCGACCAGGTGTGGGAGACGGTCCTCGACATCCTCACCGACCAGGTCGACGGCGAAGCGGTGCCGCCGCATCAGCTGCGGCGAGCGCTGGCCCGCAACGAAGAGCTGACGCGCGCCTTCGGCCGCGCGTGGCCGCTGGTCGAGGCATCCGTTCTCGTCTCCGATCTGTGGAGCGTGCCCGCGTATCTGCGCCGCTGCGCGCCGTGGCTCGAGCCCGACGAGATCGAGGCCCTCCAGCGAGCGGTCCCCACGGCCTGGACCACCTCCGACCTGCCGTTGCTCGACGCGGCCCGACGTCGGCTGGGTGACCCGGGGGCGTCCCGGCGTCGCCGCGAGCGCGAGGCGAAGCTCGCGCAGGAGCGCGAGTACATGGCGCAGGTCGTCGACCGGCTGAAGGAGGCCGGCGACGAGATGATGCAGTGGCTCGACGGCGATGATCTGCGCAACAGCCTCGTCGACGAGTCCGTGCTCGACGCCGTCGATCCCGATCTGCTCTCGGGGCCGTTCGCGCACGTGATCGTCGACGAGGCGCAGGAGCTCACCGATGCGGAATGGCGGATGCTGCTGGCCCGCTGCCCGTCGCGCAGCTTCACGGTGGTCGGCGATCGGGCGCAGGCGCGGCACGGGTTCCACGAGTCGTGGCAGGAGCGCCTCGAGCACGCCGGTCTGACCGAGGTGGGCATGTCGTCACTCACCATCAACTACCGCACGCCGAGCGAGGTGATGGCCGAGGCGGAGCCGGTGATCCGCGCGGCGATCCCCGACGCGAACGTGCCGACGTCGATCCGGTCGAGCGGCGTGCCGGTGCGTCACGCCGCGGTGGCGGACCGCGACCGGATCCTGTCGGAGTGGCTGGCAGAGCACGGCGAGAGCGGCGTGGCGTGCGTGATCGGCGACCCCTCGTTCGCGCCCCAGGAGCGGGTGCGTTCGCTCACGCCCGAGCTCGCGAAGGGCCTCGAGTTCGACCTCGTCGTGCTCGTCGAGCCGTCGTCGTTCGGCGACGGCATCGAGGGCGCGGTCGACCGCTACGTCGCGATGACCCGCGCGACCGAGCGGCTGGTGGTGCTCGAGGGTTAGCGACGGGGGACGGATGCCGCGGCGCCGGCGTATCTGCGGCGCGTCGCGGCCGCTCTCCCCTGTGTGAGCACAGACGTCGAAGACGAGGCATCCGAGGCCGTCGAGGCCGCGGATCGCGAGACGCGCGGGTCGCTCGTGCGCTCGCTGCTCGCCGTCGTCGCCAACGTCGGTGTGCTGACCGCCCTCCTCGTGTACTTCGGCTGGGTGCGCAGCGACCAGATGGCGAAGATGCTCGGCATCGACGAGGCCATCCTCGGGATGACGGTCGACGACTACGTCCGCCGGAGCGTGCAGCCGGTGGTGCTGCTCCCGATCTGCGCGGCGATCGCCGGCCTCGCGTGGGTCGGGCTCGACCAGTGGCTCCGGCGCCGGCGCATCCGGTTCGGAGGCGACGACCGCATCGTCACGTGGGTTGCGCGCTGGATGTGGCTCATCGCCGTCGGCGTGTTCGCGCTGGGCCTCGTCCTCGGGCTGATCGGGTACGCGATCACGTACATCGCGGCACCCCTCGTGTGCGCGGGCGGAATGCTCCTGCTCCTCTACGGGCTGATGCTGCGCGGCGGACTCCGCGACGCGGTGAGGTTCGCCCCGATGACCGAGGGCGTCCTGCGGGGCGCGATCGCGATCCTCGTGGCGATCGGACTGTTCTGGTCGGCGATGAACTACGCGACGGTCGAGGGCACGGAGCTCGCCCGCGACTTCCCGAACCAGATCGAGAAGCTGCCGGGAGTGATGGTCGACAGCGCGGCGCCGCTCGACATCGTGTCGCCGGGCGTCGACGTCGCGTGCGCCGGATCCGGCGAGGACCTCCGCTACCGGTATCGCGGCCTGCGCCTCCTCGAATCGACGGGCGGGAAGTACTTCCTCATCTCCGATGAGTGGACGTTCGACTACGGCGTGGTCGTCATGCTCCCCGTCGACGGCGACGGTCTGCGGTTCACCTTCGTCCGGGATGTCTACGGGATCGCGGACGCCGGAGGCTTCGGCCCCTGCACGAGCGTCGACCCGGAGCCCGAGGTCGCGGGGCAGGGCTGAGGTATCTCCCCCACCCCTTCACCCCTCCACAACTGCAGATCCTCGACGAAGGAGGGAAGCGATGTCTCCGACAAGAACCACTCCGAAGCGATCGCTCGCGATCGGATCCGCGGTCGCGGTCGCGGTCGCCCTCGGCCTCTCGGGGTGCGGCGAATACTCGCCCGTGGCACCGGAGAAGGAGCAGCCGCCCGCGACGCAGCGGGACGACGACTCGCGAGATGACGTGAATCGGACCGACTCGGGTGAGCCGGCGCCGCCGGATTCGATTCCGGACGCTGCGCCCCCGGCGTCCCCGCCGAGCACGGACACTCAGCAGCCCGGTTCCGGCGGGAGCCCCACCCCGCGGAACCGGCAGGGCGGCGGATCGGGTGGATCGAGTGGTTCGGGAGGAAACGGCGGGAATCGTGGAGGCGGCGGGAACGGCGGCTCCGGCGGGAGCGGAGGCTCGGGCGGCCAGGGCGGGAATGGCGGCCAGGGCGGGAATGGCGGCCAGCCCCCGACCGTCGTCTACGCGTGGGACCTCCCGAAGAGCGACACGAGCCCGAACAACTTCGACGACGGCCCCGCGTACGGCTACCTCGAGTCGGGGGACTGCGACACCGCCGCGGCGTACCTGGCGCCCAACAGGCTGACGAACGAGCCCGTCTTCGGGGTGTTCAACATGAAGACGCCGCGCTACGTCGTCCTGCTCTCGGCCGGTGTCGCCATGTGCCGAGGCTCGTTCGACGAGGCCCGCGCGAGCTACACCTATTCCATGACCCAGTGGGGCGTCCAGGGTCTCGATCACCCGAGCCACCCCGTGGCGGAGGACGGCGTCACCGAGGTGACGGCGCCGTGGCGTCGCGGTTACCGGGAGCCCGAGTGCGACCTGTATCGCACCTTGACGTTCGCGCTCACGGGCGTCGCGGCCGACACTCTGCAGTGCCCTGGCGGCGAACGTCCGCTGCACCGCTACGTCGCATACGCGGCCGAGGACCCGGCGACGAACGTGGTGGCAGAGGTGATCGCGTGGGACAACCCGCTGACGTTCACCGTCGACGAGAGCCTCGTCCCGCCGGAGCATTGGACCGGCGCACCGGGTACCCCGGGAACCTCCGACCAGATCGGTCCGAAGGTGGCCGGAGACCCTGACGACGAGTTCGATTTCCCCGAGCCGCCGCCCGGTGCGGTCGCCCCTCTCGAGGCCGCCGCTCTGGAAGCAGCTGAGCCGGTTGCCGCCGCTGCTGCGGTCGAGCCCGCGGCGACCGAGCCGGCGCCCGCAGAACCGGAGGCGGACCAGCCGGTCCCGTCGGAACCCATCGAGGTCGAGCCCGTTGCGGTCGAGCAGGCTCCGGTGGAGTCCGTGCCGACCGACGCCGAGCCTGCGCCGGAGCCCGAGGCAGAGGCATCCATCTCCGCCGCTGAACCGGCCTCCGCACCCGCTGAGCCCGCGACGCCGCCGGTGACGGCGGAGCCGCCCGCCGCTCCTCCAGCCGAGAGCGAACCCACGGCACCGGCGGCGCCGTAGCCGTCGCGGATCAGCACTCCACGACATTGACGGCGAGGCCGGCGGTGCTGGTCTCCTTGTACCTCGATGACATGTCGGCGCCGGTCTGGCGCATGGTCTCGATCGCGGTGTCGAGGTCGACGATGTGACTGCCGTCACCCAGCAGCGCGAGCCGGCTCGCCGTCATCGCTGTCGACGCGGCGACGGCGTTGCGCTCGATGCACGGGATCTGCACGAGGCCGGAGACCGGGTCGCAGGTCAGGCCCAGATGGTGCTCGATCGCGATCTCGGCGGCGTTCTCGATCTGCTCGGGCGTGCCCCCGCGGACGGCGGTGAGCCCTGCCGCCGCCATCGCGCATGCGCTTCCCACCTCTGCCTGGCAGCCGGCTTCGGCGCCCGAGATCGAGGCGTTCGCCTTGATGAGCGATCCGATGGCCGTCGCGGTGAGAAGGAAGGTGCGGATGAGTTCGGGATCGAAGCCCGTCGGCACGGCCGCCCGGTACAGCACCGCCGGAAGCACCCCGGCGGCGCCGTTCGTCGGTGCCGTGACGACCCGGCCGCCCGCGGCGTTCTCCTCGTTGACCGCGAGCGCGTAGACGGACACCGCCTCGGCGGCATCCGTCGATCCGCCGCGTTCCCCCAGCTGCCGCCACGCGGCAGCGGCCCTCCGCGGCACGCGCAGCCCGCCCGGCAGGACGCCGTCGGAGTGCAGCCCTCGCTCGATGCACGCCCGCATCGCGGCCCAGATCGCGTCGAGACCGCGCGCCGCCTCGGCGGCGCCGTGGACGGCGGTCTCGGCCTGCCACGCGATGTCGGCGATGGTGCGGCCCCGGGCGAGATCGAGGAGTTCGCGCATCGTGCGGAACTGCGGTGCATCCGCGGGCAGCGCAGCCGTCTCCGCCCCGGCGGGCTCGTCGTCCAGCCTGCGGATGAAGCCACCGCCGATGGAGAGATACGTCTCCTCGAGGATCCCGGCCCCCGCGGTGAGTTCGGCGGCCAGCAGCAGTGAGTTGGGATGCCCGTGCGGACGCTCGCGCGATGCGAGCTCCATGTCCTCGTGCACGAACGGCACTCCGCCGATGTCGAGCGAGACGCCCGACTGCAGAAGCGCCCACCCGCCGTGCACGACCTCGGGATCGACCGTCTCGGGCCGGAATCCGCGGAGGCCGGCGATGACGGCGTCCGGCGTCCCGTGCCCGACTCCGGTCGCGGCGAGGGAGCCGTGCAGGCGGCAGCGGAAACGCACCACGTCCGCCAGGACGCCGGCGTCGGCCAGCCGCGTCCGGAAGTCGGCGGCCGCCCGCATCGGCCCGACCGTGTGCGAGCTCGACGGGCCGGTGGCTTACGAGA
>NZ_JBKFBD010000047.1:0-24273 GCF_053345975.1 Microbacterium sp. C23T
CTGGTCGATGGCGTCGCGAAGGCGGGGGAGCGCGTCGCGCACGCCCTCGTCGTCGATGTCGCCGAAGCCGATCACGAGCGACGGCGGCAGATCACCGCGGTCGCGCGCGAACGGTCCGAGTCCCACCACGCGCACCCCCCGCGCCGCGGCCGCTGCCACCACCCCGGGCGCTTCGGGCGTCGAGGGCGAGCAGCCGGAGGTCGACCCGGCCAGCTGACCCGGTCCGTGGCGGCGCCCTCGCGGCGCCGCCACGGCAGGTCGGTTGCCGCGGCGATGCACGAGGAAAGGCGGTGCGATGGGAGTCATCACAGACAACGGCGACCTGTGGAGCGAGGCGATCGTCGGCACACTGGTGCTGTTCTTCGGCGGCGGGCTGATCGCGCTCGTGCTCGGGTTCATCGTGGGCGCCATGCGCGTCTCGCCGGTGCCGATCGCACGCGCCGTCGGCGGGGTGTACGTCAACTGGATCCGCAACACCCCGCTCACCCTCGTGATGTTCTTCTTCGCGTTCTGCCTGCCGATCATGCTGCAGCAGCGCGTGTCGCCGATCGTGCTGGCGACCGCCGCACTCGGCATCTACACGGCGACGTACGTCGCCGAGACGATCCGCTCGGGCGTGAACACCGTTCCGGTCGGGCAGGCCGAGGCGGCCCGTGCGCTCGGCCTCACGTTCGGCCAGGTGATGTCGCTGGTCGTGCTCCCGCAGGCGACCCGATCGGTCATCCCGCCGATGATGAGCGTGTTCATCGCCCTGCTCAAGAACACGACGGTCGCCGCCGGCTTCTCCGTCGTGAATCTCGGCACGGTGCGCTCGAACCTCAGCGAGCGCGGCGAGAACCAGCTGGTCGTGCTGCTGTGGGTGATGGTGATCTTCGTCGTGCTGGTGCTCCTGCTCGCCTGGCTCCAACGCATCCTCGAGCGCAAGTGGAGGATCGCACGATGAGCAGTTCCGTCCTCTACGACGTCCCCGGTCCCCGCGCGGTCGTCCGCAACCGCATCATCGGCGCGGTGACCATCCTGGTCGTGCTCGGCTTCATCGGCTGGGTGCTCTGGCGCTTCTACGAGACCGGCCAGTTCAGCCCCGAGAAGTGGGAGCTCTTCACCTACTCCTCGATCTGGATGCTGTTCCTCGAGGCGACGTGGAACACGCTGTCGGCGTTCGCCGTCGCCGCCGTCGGCGCCATCGCGCTCGGCTTCGTCCTGGCGCTCGGACGCATGTCCGACCACGCGTGGCTGAGGATCCCCGTGGGGTGGATCGTCGAGATCCTCCGGGCCATTCCCGTCCTGATCTTCATGATGCTGCTGTACTACGGCCTGCCCGTGGTCGGCATCAAGATGTCGCCGTACTGGGCCGTCGTCATCGCCCTGATCGCCTACAACGGCTCGGTGCTCGCCGAGGTGATCCGCGCCGGCGTCGAGTCGCTGCCCCGCGGGCAGAGCGAGGCCGGGTACGCGATCGGGCTGCGCAAGTCGGGAGTCATGCGCCTCGTGCTGCTCCCGCAGGCGGTCCGAGCGATGCTGCCGGTCATCATCTCGCAGCTCGTCGTCACGCTGAAGGACACCGCGCTCGGCTTCATCATCACCTTCCACGAGCTGCTGTACCTCGTGAAGCTGCTGGGCTCGCAGGCGCTGTACAACTCGCCGCTCATCCCGTCCGCCATCATCGGCGGGTCGATCTACGTGGCACTGTGTCTGGCGCTCTCGTATGTGGCGTACCTCGTCGAGAAGCGCACGCGGCGCTCGCCGCGGGTGCCGCAGGTCGCCGCCGCCAATGCGCCGGCGGGCACCGACACCGAGCTCATCGTCGCGCAGCGCGTCAACGACGGATCCGACTACCGCACGGGCGGAGGCGCCTGAACCCGGACCGGTCCTGCCCCGAGCCGTCGGTAGACTCGTCTCTCGTGTCCGACGCTCCCGAAACCACCGAGATCACGCCTGAGGCGGTGAACGCCGCCGTCGACGCCGCCCTCGAGGCCATCGCGGCCGCGGGCGCCACCGCAGCGCTGAAGGCCGCGCGCTCCGCGCACTCCGCGGAGGGCTCGCCGCTGGCGAAGCTCAACGCGCGGCTGCGCGACGTGCCGAACGACAAGAAGGCCGAGTTCGGCAAGCTGGTCGGTCAGGCCCGCGGCCGGGTGAACCAGGCGTTCGCCGCCCGCGAGGAGGAGCTCGCCGCGGCCGAGACCGCCGCGAAGCTCGAGGCGGAGCGCGTCGACATCACCGCGCTCGCGGCTCGCGCGCGCGTGGGGGCGCGGCATCCGATCTCCCTGCTGCAGGAGCAGATCGCCGACATCTTCGTCGGCATGGGGTGGGAGATCGCAGAGGGGCCCGAGCTCGAGCACGAGTGGTTCAACTTCGACGCGCTGAACTTCGACGTCGACCACCCCGCCCGCCAGATGCAGGACACGTTCTTCGTCGACCCGGTGGAGCGTCACCTCGTCATGCGTACGCACACGAGCCCGGTCCAGGTGCGCTCGATGCTCGAGCGCGACCTGCCGCTGTACGTGCTGTGCCCCGGGCGCGTGTACCGCACCGACGAGTTCGACGCGACGCACCTGCCCGTCTTCACCCAGTTCGAGGGCATCGTCGTCGACAAGGGCATCACGATGGCGCACCTCAAGGGCACGCTCGACCACGCCGCCAAGGTGCTGTTCGGCGCCGAGGCGAGGACGCGCTTCCGCGCGAACTTCTTCCCGTTCACCGAGCCGTCGGCCGAGCTCGATCTGTGGCACCCGACCTTCAAGGGCGGCGCCCGATGGATCGAGTGGGGCGGCTGCGGCATGATCAACCCCAACGTGCTGCGCGCGGCGGGGATCGACCCGGAGGAGTACTCGGGCTTCGCGTTCGGCATGGGCATCGAGCGCACGCTCATGTTCCGCAGCGACGTCCAGGACATGCGCGACATGGCCGAGGGCGATGTCCGCTTCAGCGAGCAGTTCGGAATGGTGGTCTGATGCGCGTCCCGCTCTCATGGCTTCGTGAGTACGTCGACGTCCCGACGGATGCTGCGCCGGAGGACGTCCTCGCGGCGCTCGTGCGCGTCGGGTTCGAAGAGGAGGACATCCACCGCTTCGACCTGCAGGGTCCGATCGTCGTGGGCGAGGTCCTCGAGTTCGTCGAGGAGCCGCAGTCCAACGGCAAGACGATCCGGTGGGTCCAGGTTCGCGTCGCGCCCGACGGCGAGACCGCGGCGGACGGCGGCGACGCCGTGCACGGCGTCGTGTGTGGTGCGCGCAACTTCTTCGTCGGGGACAAGGTCGTGGTGACCCTGCCCGGCGCCGTGCTGCCCGGGCCGTTCCCGATCGCCGCGCGCAAGACCTACGGCCATGTGTCGGACGGCATGATCGCCTCCGCCCGTGAGCTGGGGCTCGGCGACGAGCACAACGGCATCCTCCGGCTCGTCGAACTCGGCATCGACGCGCCGGTCGGCACCGACGCGATCTCGCTGCTCGGCCTCGACGACGTCGCTGTCGAGATCAACGTGACGCCCGACCGCGGCTATGCGCTTTCGATCCGTGGTGTCGCGCGCGAGTACTCGCACTCGACCGGCGCCGCGTTCCGCGACCCGGCGGACCGCACGTGGGAAGACATCGCGCCGGGCGCGGGCTTCCCCGTGAGCGCCGACGACCTCGCCCCCATCCGCGGCCGCGCGGGCGTGACAGAGTTCGTGGCCCGTGTCGTGCGCGACGTCGATCCCACGAAGCCGACCCCTGCGTGGATGATCTCGCGCCTGTCGCTCGCGGGCATCCGCTCGCTCGGCATCCTCATCGACATCACCAACTACGTGATGCTCGAGCTCGGCCAGCCGATCCACGGCTACGACCTCGACAAGCTGCAGGGCGGCATCACCGTGCGCCGGGCGACTCCGGGCGAGAAGCTCGAGACGCTCGACGGCAAGGTCCGCACCCTCGATGTCGAAGACCTCCTCATCACCGACGATTCGGGCCCGATCGGCCTGGCCGGCGTCATGGGCGGCGGCACGACCGAGATGGGCGACGCGACGCGCAACGTGCTCATCGAGGCCGCGACGTTCGACACCGTGTCGATCGCGCGCACGGCCCGTCGGCACAAGCTGCCGAGCGAGGCATCCCGCCGCTTCGAGCGCGGCGTCGACCCGCTCGTGCCCTTCGTCGCCGCACGTCGCGTGGCCGACCTCATGGTCGAGTACGCCGGCGGCACCAGCGACGACGCGTACGGCGCGGCCCTCTTCGCCGAGGTGTTCATCCCCGGCATCGAGCTCCCGCCGACGTTCGTGCAGCGACTCATCGGTGTCGACTACACGCCGGGCCAGATCGAGGCCGCACTGCGGCTCATCGGCTGCGAGGTCGTCGGCGCCGAGGGCAGCGAAGGATGGCAGGTCATCCCGCCGTCGTGGCGCCCCGACCTCACCGACAAGTGGACGCTCGCCGAGGAGGTCGCCCGCATCGAGGGCTATGACCGCATCCCGTCGGTGCTGCCGTTGCCGCCGTCGGGCCGCGGTCTCACCGCCGCGCAGCAGGGCCGCCGTCGCGTGGCGAACGCGCTCGCCGCTGCGGGCTTCGTCGAGACGCCGTCGTTCGGGTTCACCACCGAGGACCAGAACGACCTCCACGGCTCCGCCTCGGGGGAGCACCTCCCGAGCGTGAAGCTCGCGAACCCGCTCGACGGGCAGGCCCCGTTCCTGCGCCGCTCGCTCGTGCCCGGCCTCCTGCAGGTCGCGCACCGCAACGTGTCGCGCGGCTTCACCGACCTGTCGCTCTTCGAGACCGGCGTCGTCTTCCTCCCGAAGGCCGGCGTGCAGTACGGAACGACGTTCGTGCCGCCGTTGGCAGTGCGACCGGATGCCGCGACCCTTGCCGAGCTCGACGCCTCGATCCCGCCGCAGCACCGGCACCTCGCCGTGCTGCTCACGGGCAGCCTCGTCGCGAAGCAGCCCGGCATCGCGCCGGTGACCGCGGACCTCGCCGACGCGCTCGATGCCGTCCGCACGATCGCGGCCGCCGCGGGCGTCGCGATCGATGTCGCTCAGGGGCAGCGCGCCGCGCTGCACCCGGGCCGCACCGGTGTGCTCTCCGTCGACGGCACCGAGGTCGGCTACGTCGGCGAGCTGCTGCCGGCCGTGGCCGAGGCATCCGATCTTCCGGGTCGCGTCATCGTCGCGGAGCTCGATCTCGACCTGGTTCTCTCGCTCGCGGGGGACAAGGTCGTCGCGGCCTCGCTGTCGGGCTTCCCGGCCGCGACGCAGGACGTGTCGCTGGTGCTCGGCGCCGACGTCCCCGCCGCCGAGGTGCGCGGAGCGCTCGTCTCGGGCGCCGGCGATCTTCTCGAGTCGGTGCGCCTGGTCGACGACTATCGCGGGCAGGGCGTGCCCGAGGGCGAGAAGAGCCTCACCTTCGCGCTCCGATTCCGCGCCCCCGACCGCACGCTCACGGCCGCCGAGGCGACCGAGGCCAAGCTCGCGGGGGTGGCCGTCGCGACCGAGCGGTTCGGGGCGACGCTGCGCGAGTAGCATCCGTATCGGAGGTGCCCAGATGCCCGAGATGATCACGGTGCCGCTCGTCGACGGCGAGGTCATCGACGTCTACGTCGCCCACCCCGCGGGCGACCCGATCGGCGGGCTCGTGCTCATCCACGAGATCTGGGGCCTGGTCGGCCACATCACCGACGTGGCCGACCGGTTCGCCGCCGAAGGGTGGCTGGTCGCCGCGCCGGACATCCTGACCCATGGCGGCGTGGCCCCCGCACTCGGCGAGGAGCTCTTCGCGCTGGTGAACAGCGACGACGAGGAGGCCCGCACCGCGGCGCAGCCGCGGATGCGCGAGGCGTTGTCGGGCATGCGCGCGCCCGAGTACGCCGGTTGGGCGGTCGCCGCGCTCCGCGCCGTGGTCGACTGGCTCGCCGAGCAGCCCGGGGTCGATGATCGGATCGCCGCGACCGGCTTCTGCTTCGGCGGGACGTACGCGTTCCTGCTCGCCGCGCACGACGACCGCGTGCGCGCCGTCGCGCCCTTCTACGGCACGGCGCCGTCGGCCGACCGCATCGCCGACATCTCCGCGCCGGTGCTGGCGATCTACGGGCAGCACGACCCCGCGCTCATCGACGCGCTTCCTGCCGTGACCGAGTCGATGGCGGAGGCCGGTGTCGAGTTCGCGGCCGTCGTGTATCCCGACTCGGCGCACGCGTTCTTCAACGACACCGGCCGCCGGTACAACCCGGCCGACGCGGCCGACGCCTGGGAGCGTGTGACGGCCTTCCTCCGCAGCCGCGTCTGACGCTCCGTCGGGGGCCGGACCCGCGCCCCGGCGCACCCGGCAGTCGAACCTAGCGCCGTACCATCGCCTGGTCGATGGCGTCGCGAAGGCGGGGGAGCGCGTCGCGCACGCCCTCGTCGTCGATGTCGCCGAAGCCGATCACGAGCGACGGCGGCAGATCACCGCGGTCGCGCGCGAACGATCCGAGTCCCACCACGCGCACCCCACGCGCCGCGGCCGCTGCCACCACCGCAGACTCGTCCGCACCGACCGGCAGTTCGAGCACGCCGTGGAATCCGGCGGACACCCCGGTGAGCGCGACGTCCCGGCCCAGGCGGGCGAGCGCGTCGAGGACGGTATCGCGCCGGGCCGCGTACACGGCGCGCATCGCCCTCACGTGCTTGTCGTGGCGTCCTGAGTCGAGCAGGGCTGCGAACGCGAGCTCGCCGAGCACCGGACCGCCCCGATCCGCGACGCGTCGGCGTGCGGCGAGAACGTCGATGAGCGCGCTCGGCGCGGCGATCCAGGCCGTGCGGACCGCGGGGGCGTGGCTCTTACTGGCCGACCCGACGAGGACGACGCGCCCGGGTGCGAGACCCTGCAGCGCGCCGATCGGCTGCCGGTCGTACCGGAACTCCGAGTCGTAGTCGTCCTCGATGATCCATCCGCCGGTCCGCGCCGCCCACGCGATGAGCTCCCGGCGGCGTGACGCCGACAGCACGACGCCCGTCGGCGACTGGTGCGCGGGCGTGACGAGCACGGCCTGAGCCTGCGCCTGGTCGAGGAGCTCGACCCGGAGGCCGTGGGCATCGACGGGGATGGGCGCCAGGGCGACCCCCGCCGCCTGCGCCACGACGTCGATCGCACGGTCGCCGGGGTCTTCCACCGCGAGGACGCGGACTCCGCGTTCGGCGAGTGCCGGCAGGAGCAGGGTGAGCGCCTGAGCGAAGCCCAGGCAGAGCACGACGCGGTCGGGATCGGTGTCGGCCGCGCGCACCCTGCGCAGGTGATCCGCCACGGCCGCGCGTGCCCGGGGGTGACCGCGCCCGTCGCCGTAGTCGACGTCCGCGGCTCCGATGCTCCGCGCCGCCTCGGCGTACGCCCACGCCCAGTCGCCGGCGGGGAAGCGACGCAGGTCGGGGACTCCCGGCCGAAGATCCAGACGCGGGGACGCGGCGGCGCGGGCCGTCGCGGCCGAGCCGGCGGACGGCGTCGCTCCGGAGGCGACGCGGGTGCGGCCGCCCGGCTGCGCGACGAGGTATCCCTCGGCGGCGAGCTGCTCGTAGACGTGGACCACCGTTCCCCGGGCGACGCCCAGCTCGACCGCCAGCTCGCGCGTCGGCGGGAGGATGTCGCGGGGCCGGAGCACGCCACCGCGAACCGCGTCGCGCAGCGCGGCCTGCATCCGCACCCCGAGACGCGCGCCGGGCCGGATGGCGAGGGCGAGCACCAGATCCGAAGTGGTCCATTTCTGTGCCACGAAACCGGACCATACCACTGGTCCGCTGCCGCCGTACGCTCCTCGTGTCGGAGCTTCCGATCGCGAAAGGAGCCGCTGATGGGTTCGACGGTGCTGTACGTCACGGTCTCGGTCGACGGATTCGCAACGGGGCCGGGCGACGATCTGTCCCGGCTGCACCGCTGGCTGGACGACGCGGACGGCGCCGACGCCGATCCGTCGGCCGTCGAGCTGATCGACCGCTTCCGGCGAGCGGGCGCGATCATCTTCGGGCGGCGCACCTGGAACGCCGGCCAGGAGCCGTGGGGCGATGACGACGTGTTCTCGAGTCCGGTCTTCGTGCTCACCCATGAGCGGCGTTCGCCGGAGGCGAAGAACGGCACGGTCTTCACCTTCGTCTCCGAGGGCCCGGCCACGGCCCTCGCCCAGGCGCAGCGCGCCGCCGGTGACCGCGACGTGGTGATCATGGGCAGCCCCGACGTCGCGCAGCAGTTCCTCCGCGACGGCCTCGTCGACGAGATCCTGCTGCACGTCGTGCCGGTCCTGCTGGGAGGCGGCATCCGGCTGTTCGCCGAGCTCGAGGCGCCGCAGGAGCTGGCGCTGCGATCGTGGCGGCGTGGGCGCGACGTCACAGGCGTCGCGTTCGCGGTGCTCGCCGACGCTTCAGGCTGAACCGCTCTTCCGTCGGCGGAGAAGGGATGCCTCGACCCGGCGCGTCTGGTTGGGTGGAGCCATGACCGACGTACTGGTGCTGGGCGGGACGGGCTGGCTGAGCGGGCGCATCGCCGAGCGGTGGGCGGATGCCGGAGCCGCCGTGACGTGCCTCGCCCGAGGCGGACGCGACGCGCCGTACGGGACGACGCTCGTCGTCGCCGACCGCAACGACCCGGACGCGTACGACGAGGTCGCCCGGCGCGAGTGGGACGAGGTCGTCGACGTGTCGTCGAACCCGGTGCACGTCGCCGCCGCCGTCGCGGCGCTGGGGGAGCGCACGCGGCACTGGACCTACATCTCGACCGTGTCGGTGTACGCCGCCGATGACGTGCCGGGCGCGGACGAGACCGCCGAGCTGCTGACGCCTGCCGGCCCCGACGAGGACGAGGACTACGGTCGCGCGAAGGTGCGGGCCGAGGCATCCGTCCGCTCCGTCCTCGGGTTCCGCGCGGCGATCGTGCGTCCGGGGCTCATCGTGGGACCCGGTGACCCGACCGACCGGTTCGGATACTGGGTGAGCCGCTTCGCCCTCGCCGGATCGGACGACGTGCTGGTGCCCGAGACCGCCGATCGAGGCGTCCAGGTGATCGACGTCGACGACCTCGCGGGGTTCGTGCAGGCCGTCGGCCGCGAGCGATGGACGGGCGTCGTCAACGCCGTCGGCGATCCGGTGGCACTCGACCGGCTCTTCGCGGACGCGCGTGACGTCGCCGGACACACCGGCGCGCTCGCCGCGGCCGACGACGAGTGGCTCGCGGCGCATGACGTCGCGTACTGGATGGGTACGCGTTCGCTGCCGCTCTGGCTGCCGGCCGACATGCCGGGGTTCTGGACCCGTTCGAACGCCGCCTACCGCCTGCTCGGCGGCCACCTCCGTCCCGTGAGCGAGACGCTGGACCGCACCCTCGCCGACGAGCGCGCCCGCGGCCTGGACCGCGATCGTCGGGCCGGGCTGACCCGGCCGGACGAAGTGGCGCTGCTCGGCCAGCTTCAGCGGTAGCGGCGCCCCTCGTCGCGGCGGTACAGCCACACCGCCAAGGCGCCCAGCACCAGCGTCCACGCGAGGATCCCGACCACCGCCCACAGCGGAGCCCCCGTGCCCAGCGCCGTGCCGACGACGATCTCGCGCGCCTGCCGCACCGGCAGGGTCATCGAGACGACGTTCAGCCACTCGGGGAACATCACCGGCGGAAGGAACAGGCCGCCGCCGAACGCCAGCAGGAACATCGCCACCTGCGTGACGGCGATCGCGGCCTTCGGCCCGCACGTCGTGCCGATGATGACGCCGATGAGCGCCGAGGGCACCGCGGTGACGATGACGAGGCCGATCGCCGCGAGCAGATCGAGCGGCTCCGGGCTCGCAGCCGTGAACAGCCCGCCGATCACGAGCAGCGGGATCATCGCCACCGCCGCGACGATGAGCGTCGCGGTCATGAGCCCGATGATGCGCGCAGCCGGCGCGCCCGGAAGCGTGCGCAGGTACGGCGCCCACGGCTTGGCGCGCTGTTCAGCGAGATCGATCCCTATCGAGAACAACCCCGCTGACATGAACGCGAACACGATCATCGACGCGACGGCGGCTGTCGCGAACTCGGGGTTGTCGACGACCATGCGCTGCGGCAGGACGAACAGGCAGAACGCGAGCGTCGGGAACGCGAGAGAGCCGATCACCGCGATGGGGATGCGGACGGTCTCCAGCAGATTGAACTTGGTGTGGACGGCGGCGAGGCTCAGCGTGGACATCACGCGGCTCCCTTCGTGATCGAGAGGAAGGCCTCCTCGAGGGTCGCACCGCGCACGGTGAGCCTCGAGAAGGGGAGATCGGATGCTGCGAGCCGGCGTACGAACGCATCGGAGTCGGCGAGGACGGCGGTCACGGTGGCGGCATCGGCGTCGTGGGTCACCACCGCTTCGGGGGCGAGCGCCTGGACCTCGGCGGCGTCGAGTCCCGCGAGGGTCACGCGCTGGCGGGCCACACCCGACACGATGGCGGCGAGAGAGTCGTCGGCACGGACCACGCCCTCGTCGATCACGACCACGCGCTGGGCGAGCTGCTCGATCTCTTCGAGGTGATGGCTGGTGACGACGACCGCGCAGCCGGCCGCGTGGCGCGAGCGCACCGCGTTCCAGAGGCTCCGGCGGGCGTCGACGTCGAGGCCGGTGGTCGGCTCGTCCAGGAGCACGAGGTCGGGATCGCCGACGAACGCGAGGGCGACGGCCACGCGCCGTTGCTGGCCACCCGAGAGCGCGCCGCACTGCTTGTGCAGCAGGTCGCCCAGCCCGAACTCCTCGACGATGCCGGCGCGGTCGGCGGGCGACGGATAGTGCGCCGCGACGAACTCGAGCACCTCGCGCACCTTCAACGCCTCGGGCAGCGCGGTCGCCTGCGGCGTCGTGCCCAGCCGAACCCGCGATGCGGCGTCGCGGGGATCGCCGCCGAACAGCGTCACGGAGCCGGAGGTCGGCACGCGGAGCCCCTCGATGAGGGTCAGCAGGGTCGTCTTGCCGGCGCCGTTCGGCCCGAGCAGGCCCACGCACTCTCCGGCGCGGATGTCGAGCGAGATCCCGGCCAGGGCCGTGACGTCGCCGAAGCGCTTGACGACGGCGTCGGCGCGCACGAGGGCATCACCGGCGGTGGGGTCGCCCGTGCGGGCGAGGGGCGGAGTGCTGACGACGGTGTTCATCGTGATCCTCCGAGGAGTTCGAGCAGCTGGGTGCGGTACGCGCGAAAGGCGGCGCGCCCGCTCGGGGTGATGGCCACGAGGGTCGCGGGCTTGCGGCCGGAGAACGTCTTGGTGCTCTCGACGTAGCCCGCGGCCTCGAGCTTCGCGAGGTGCGTGGTGAGGTTGCCCGGTGTCATGTCGAGGAGCTTCTGGAGCAGGGGGAAGGTCATCTCATCCCCCTCCTCGAGCGCCTCGGTGAGCGTGGTCATGATGCGCAGGCGAGCGGGGGCATGGATGACGGGATCGAGTTCATTCATGGGCCGTCTCCCGCCGGGGCTCGAGCGGAAGGACCCCGCGCGCCATCAGCACGGCGACGACGATCATCGCGAGGGGGCCGGCGATGGCGTAGACGAGGTAGTGATAGGGCGCGCCGACGAACGTCGCGATCGCGACGACGACGATCATGACGATGCCGAGCACGTACTGCACGGGGGAGCGCCAGAGCGCGCCGCCCGCCAGGTAGAGAACGCCCACCATCAGGACGAACGCGCCGGGATACAGCAGCGAGGACGCCTCGGGAGACAGTCCCGCGCGCTGCACGCCCATGAGCAGCAGCCATGTGCCCACCATCGAGATCGTCCACGACCAGCCGTAGAGCATGCCCTGCAGCTGCGATCGGCCACGGATGCCCGATGACCCGCTCCGGATACCCGTCACGATCGACCACACGACGGCGCCCAGGATGCACACGCCGAACACCGTCCAGGCGACGGGTGCAGGCAGCACGTCGGCGCCGCCGACGCCGTCGCCGAACCACAGTGCGGTGAAGCCGATCGCCCACGCCGCCGCCCACACGATCAGCAGCACCGTGTATCCGCGCAGCAGCCGACGGTGGGTGGCGCGGCGCTGGGACTCCATGAGATCGAACATGTGCGCCGCGTCGGCGCGGGCATCCGTGTCGTCTGTGCTCATGCAAAGTACTTTGAAGCACAAAGTACTTTGCGTCAAGAGGTGACGGACCTGATTTGCGGATGCTGCGACCCGGCGGCTATCGTCGGCGCATGCCTTCGGCGAACCAGGGACTCTCGACGCTCGTTCCGAGCGCCGCTCCCGCGCGCCGACGCCGTCTGGGCGAGCGCCGACTCTAGGCGACCCCGCACGCCGTCCTGTCATGGACCGTCGCGAGTGGGCGTCGCCGTCTCCGGCCCTCTGCTGAGCTTCGTCGAAGCGCCCAGACTCTAAGGTGGAATCCATGACATATTCGGTCGCCGTCTCCGGCGCATCCGGCTATGCGGGCGGCGAGATCCTGCGGATCCTCGCCGCGCATCCCGACGTCGAGATCCGCACCGTGACCGCGCACTCCAACGCGGGACAGCCGCTCATCCAGCACCAGCCCCACCTGCGCTCCCTCGCGCACCTGACCCTCGCCGAGACCTCGCCCGAGGTGCTCGCCGGTCACGACATCGTCTTCCTGGCGCTGCCGCACGGCCAGTCCGGGCAGTACACCGACGCCCTCGGCGACACGCCGCTGGTCATCGACGCCGGCGCCGATCACCGGCTCGAGTCGGTCGCCGACTGGGATCGCTTCTACGGCGGCGACTTCCACGACCCCTGGGTCTACGGCGTCCCCGAGCTTCCGGTGGCGGGTTCGAAGCAGCGCGAGCGGCTGGTCGGAGCGTCCCGTATCGCGGCACCGGGCTGCAACGCCTCCACCGTGAGCCTGAGCCTCGCACCCGGCGTGGCAGCGGGTGTCATCGATCCGTCCGACATCGTGACGGTGCTCGCCGTCGGTCCTTCGGGTGCCGGGAAGAGCCTCAAGACGAACCTGCTGGCCGCCGAGATCCTGGGGTCCGCGAACCCCTACGCGGTGGGCGGGTCGCACCGGCACATCCCCGAGATCCGCCAGGCGCTCGCCGCGGCGCGCGCCTCGACGGGCTCAGCGACCGAAGCCGCCGCCCCCGGCACCACCGCCGACGAAGGCATCCGCATCTCGTTCACCCCGGTCCTGGTGCCGATGTCGCGGGGGATCCTCGCGACGTCGACGGCGCCGATCGCGCCGGGCGCGACGGACGACGAGATCCGCGCCGCGTGGGAGTCCGCATACGGCGACGAGACGTTCGTGCAGCTGCTGCCGGCGGGCCACTTCCCCCGCACGGCCGACGTCCTGGGTGCCAACACCGCGCTGATGGGCCTCGCCATCGACCGTGCCGCGAACCGCGTGACGGTCGTCACGGCGGTCGACAACCTCGTCAAGGGCACGGCCGGAGCCGCCGTGCAGTCCATGAACATCGCGCTGGGGCTCGCCGAGGGCACCGCGCTCACCGTGAACGGAGTCGCGCCGTGAGCGTCACCGCGCCCCAGGGATTCGAGGCGGCAGGCGTCGCCGTCGGCCTCAAGTCGACCGGCAAGCCCGATGTGGCGGTCGTCGTCAACCGAGGCCCGTTGAAGGTCGGCGCCGCTGTGTTCACGAGCAACCGGGCGAAGGCGAACCCGATCATGTGGTCGCAGGAGGTCATCCGCGACGGCGTGGTCGAGGCGATCGTCCTCAACTCCGGCGGGGCGAACTGCTTCACGGGGTCCTTCGGCTTCCAGACGACGCACCAGACGGCCGAGAAGGCCGCCGCGCTGCTCGACGTGAGCGCCGGCGACATCCTCGTGTGCTCCACGGGGCTCATCGGCACCGGCGACGAGGTGTTCCGCGCGAAGGTGCTCGCCGGCACCGAGCAGGGCATCGCCGAGCTCTCCGCCGACGGCGGGGAGGCGGCATCCCTCGCGATCATGACGACGGATTCGAAGCCGAAGCGCGCGGTCGCGACCGGCGACGGCTGGTCCATCGGCGGCATGGCGAAGGGCGCCGGGATGCTGGCACCCGGCCTCGCCACGATGCTCGTGGTGATCACGACCGACGCCAGGCTGGACTCGGCACAGGCCGACGCGGCGTTGCGCGCCGCCACCGGCCGCACCTTCGACCGGCTCGATTCGGACGGCTGCATGTCGACCAACGACCAGGTCACCCTCATGGTCAGCGGAGCCTCGGGCGTCACCCCCGATCCCGACGCGTTCGCCGCGGCGCTCGCCGAGGTCTGCCAGGACCTCGCGCAGCAGCTGCAGGGCGACGCCGAGGGCGCGAGCCACGACATCACGATCGAGGTCATCAACGCGGCGTCCGAGGAGGACGCGGTCGAGGTCGGCCGGTCGGTCGCACGCAACAACCTGTTCAAGGCGGCGATCTTCGGCAACGACCCGAACTGGGGTCGTGTGCTCGCCGCGATCGGCACGACCGAGGCCGCGTTCGACCCGTACGACGTCGACGTGTGGATGAACGGCGTGCGCGTGTGCAGCGCCGGCGGTCCCGATGCGCCGCGCGAGGCGGTCGACCTGACGCCGCGCGCGACGCACCTCGTGATCGACCTGAAGGTCGGCGCGGCGACGGCGACGATCCTCACGAACGACCTGACCCACGACTACGTCCACGAGAACAGCGCGTACTCCTCATGACCGACCTGCAAGAGACCGATCCCGGTGAAGCCAGCGCCCGGGCGGTGACCCTCATCGAGTCGCTGCCGTGGCTCAAGCGCTTCCGCGACCAGATCGTCGTCGTGAAGTACGGCGGCAACGCGATGGTGAGCGAGGAGCTGCAGGACGCCTTCGCCGCCGACATCGCCTACCTCCGCTACGTCGGGGTCAAGCCCGTCGTGGTGCACGGCGGCGGCCCGCAGATCTCGTCGATGCTCGACCGCCTCGCGATCCCGAGCGAGTTCAAGGGCGGCTACCGCGTCACCTCGACCGAGGCGATCTCGGTCGTGCGCATGGTGCTCACCGGTCAGATCAACCCGCAGCTCGTGTCGAAGATCAACGCCCACGGCCCGGTCGCTACCGGCCTCAGCGGCGAGGACGCGGGCCTCTTCGGCGGCCGTCGCCGCGGCGTCGTCATCGAGGGCGTCGAGCACGACCTGGGTCGCGTCGGCGACGTCGTCGAGGTCGATCCGCAGCCGGTGCTCGATCAGATCGAGGCGGGGCGCATCCCCGTCGTCTCGAGCATCGCCCCCGACCTCGACCACCCGGGACACTCGCTCAACGTGAACGCGGATGCTGCAGCATCCGCTCTCGCCGTCGCACTCGGTGCGGCGAAGCTCGTGGTGCTCACCGACGTCGCGGGGCTCTACGCCGACTGGCCCAACCGCGACTCGCTCGTGTCGCACCTGACCTCGACGGAGCTGAAGGCGATGCTGCCGACGCTCGAGTCGGGCATGATCCCGAAGATGGCGGCGTGCCTGGAGGCCGTCGAGGGCGGCGTCGAGACCGCGGCCATCATCGACGGGCGGGTGCCGCACTCGGTACTCGTGGAGATCTTCACCAGCAAGGGAATCGGAACAGAGGTGGTGCTCGGATGACGTGGCAGGACGATGCGGGGCGCGACCTCGTGAAGAGCTTCGGTGCTCGCATGCAGATGTTCGTGCGGGGCGAGGGCTCGTACTTGTGGGACGCCGACGGCAAGCGCTACCTCGACTTCCTCGCGGGGATCGCGGTCGACTCGCTCGGCCACGCCCACCCGGTGTTCGTCGACGCGATCGCCACGCAGGCCGCGACGCTGGCGCACGTCTCGAACTACTTCGCGACCCCGCCGCAGCTCGAACTCGCGGCCACGCTGAAGCGTCTCGCGGGCACCGGCGACGAGGGCCGCGTGTACTTCGGCAACTCCGGCGCCGAGGCGAACGAGGCGGCGTTCAAGCTCGCCCGCCTCCACGGCGGCACCGAGCGCCCGCGCATCCTCGCGCTCACGGACGCGTTCCACGGCCGCACGATGGGCACGCTCGCCCTCACCGGCAAGCCCTACATGCAGGAGCCCTTCTTGCCGATGACGCCGGGCGTCGAGTTCATCGACTCGACGATCGAGGCGCTCGAGGCGGCGATCGACGACCGCGTGGCCGCCCTGTTCGTCGAGCCCGTCAAGGGCGAGGCCGGCGTGATCCCGCTGCCCGAGGGCTACCTCGCCGCCGCGCGCGAGATCACCGAGCGCCACGGGGCGCTCCTGATCATCGATGAGATCCAGACCGGCGCCGGTCGCACGGGGGAGTGGTTCGCCTTCCAGCACGAGGGCATCACGCCCGACGCGATCACCGTCGCCAAGGGCATCGGCGGCGGCTTCCCGATCGGCGCGCTCATCACCTTCGGCGCTGCGAGCGAGCTGTTCTACCCGGGCACGCACGGCTCGACGTTCGGCGGCAACGCGCTCGGCACCGCGGTCGCGGGGGCCGTGCTCGGCGAGATCGAGCGGGCGGAGCTCGTCCGCAACGCCGCCGAGCGCGGTGCACAGCTGCGCGCGGCGATCGAGGGCATCGACTCGGATCTGATCGACGGATGCCGCGGCTCGGGCCTTCTCATCGGCATCGGGTTGAAGCATCCTGTCTCGAAGGCGCTCGTCGCGGCGGCGCAGGAGCACGGTCTCGTGATCAACGCCCCGAACGACGAGACCATCCGCCTCGTCCCCGCCCTCACGATCGGCGACGTCGAGATCGACGAGTTCGTCGAGCTCTTCACCGCATCGCTGCGTACCGTCGAGGACGCGCTGGTGCTCGATGCTTCGACGGAGGTTCCCGCATGACCCGCCACCTGCTGCGCGACGACGATCTGACGCAGGCCGAGCAGGACGAGATCCTCGACCTCGCGGTCTCGCTCAAGAAGGACCGCTGGAAGCTCAAGCCCCTCGAGGGTCCGCAGACCGTCGCGGTCATCTTCGACAAGTCGTCGACCCGCACGCGCGTCTCGTTCGCGGTCGGCATCGCCGACCTCGGCGGCTCGCCGCTCATCATCTCGACCGCGAACAGCCAGCTCGGCGGCAAGGAGACCCCGGCCGACACGGCCCGCGTGCTCGAACGCCAGGTGGCGGCCATCGTGTGGCGCACGTACGCGCAGGCCGGCCTCGAGCAGATGGCCGAGGGCACCCGTGTGCCCGTCGTCAACGCGCTGAGCGACGACTTCCACCCGTGCCAGCTGCTCGCCGACCTGCTCACCATCAAGGAGCACAAGGGCGACCTGGCCGGGCTCACCCTCTCGTTCTTCGGCGACGGCAAGTCGAACATGGCCCACTCGTACGTGCTCGCCGGCGTGACCGCGGGCATGCATGTGCGGGTTGCGTCACCCGAGGCGTACGCCCCGCGCGACGACGTGATCGCCGACGCCGACCGCCGCGCGGCCGAGACCGGCGGCTCGGTCACCCTCTACACCGACGCCAACGAGGCGGCGGCCGGTGCCGACGTCATCGTCACCGACACGTGGGTGTCGATGGGCAAGGAGGAGGAGAAGCTCGAGCGCCTCCGCGACCTCGGCGGGTACAAGGTGACCCAGGAGCTCATGGGGCTCGCGAAGGACGACGCGATCTTCATCCACTGCCTGCCCGCCGACCGCGGCTACGAGGTCGACGCCGAGGTGATCGACGGTCCGCAGAGCGTCGTGTGGGACGAGGCCGAGAACCGGCTCCACGCACAGAAGGCCCTGCTCGTCTGGCTCCTCCGCCAGGACTGAGAGCGCCCGGTCGGTGAGCGGGCGCGAGCTGAGCGACACCGAGCGCTCCGCGCCGCGCGCAGACGGCTGGCTCGCCACGCGCTGGGAGCGCCTGAACGGTCCCGCTCGCATCGGCGGGGTCGATCTCGCGCGCGGTCTCGCGGTGCTCGGCATGTTCGCCGCGCACCTGCTCTGGATCACCGAGCCGTTCGACGTGCTCGAGCCCGATACCTGGATCGCCGTCGTCTCGGGCCGGTCGTCGATCCTGTTCGCGACGCTCGCCGGGGTGTCGATCGGCCTGGTCACCGGAGCGCGGGCGCCGCTCATGGGCGATGCGATGACCACGGCGCGCGGGCGGCTCGCCGTGCGGGCGGGACTGCTCTGGGTGCTCGGCATCCTGCTCATCGCCACCGGCGTGCCCGTGTTCGTGATCCTTCCGGCCTATGCGCTGATGTTCCTGCTGGCGCTGCCGCTGACGTCCCTGCCGGCGCGTGTGCTGCTGCCGCTCGCCGCGGGGCTGGCGCTGGTCATGCCGTTCGTGCAGATCGTCCTCGACGCGCTCCCGTTCTGGAGCACCGCGATCGGGGGCCCGGTGTCGCTCGGACTCGGGTGGCACTACCCGTTCACGACCTGGATCGTGTTCGTCGTGGCGGGCCTCGGCGTCGCGCGCGCCGGCGTGACCCGGCTGCGGGTGCAGGTGCGGCTCGTCGTCGCCGGAACGCTGCTCGCCGCGCTCGGCTATGGTCTCGGTTCTGCGACCGGCGCAGACCCCGAGGCCGAAGCGGCGACGTATCTCGGAGCGCTCTGGACTGTCCGCCCGCACTCCACCGGTCTGCTCGAGGTGATCGGCTCCGGCGGCTTCGCGCTCGCCGTCCTCGGGGTGTGCCTGCTCGCGTGCCGCACGTTCCTGGTGTGGGTCGTGCTGCCGCTGCGGGCCGTAGGAGCGATGCCGCTGACCGCGTACACGCTGCAGCTCCTGGTGTGGGGCGCCGTCGCCGCCGCGGTGCTCGACCGGGTCGGCGACCTCATCGGCTTCCGCGCGCTCCTGCCCTTCTGGCCGCTCACCATCGGCACCGTCGTCCTGTGCACCGCATGGGCGCTCCTCGTCGGCCGCGGCCCGCTCGAGACACTGCTCGATTCGGCCGCGCGCTTCGCCGTTCCCGCCGATCGGAGACGATGACATGGCGGCGGTCGGGCGGGCGGCGCGTCGGTAGGCTGGTCGGGTGAGTGAATCGAAGGGCGACGGCGGGACCAACGAAGGCGCACTGTGGGGGGCCCGCTTCGCGTCGGGGCCGTCCCCGGCGCTCGCCGAGCTGAGCCGATCGACCCACTTCGACTGGGATCTCGCGCTGTACGACATCGCCGGCTCCCACGCCCACGCGAATGCGCTCGCTGCGGCCGGGTATCTCACGGCCGACGAAGAGCAGTCCATGCACGAGGGCCTCGATGAGCTCGCCCGAGGCGTGACCGCCGGGACGCTTCGGCCCGCGGCATCCGATGAAGACGTCCACGGCGCTCTCGAGCAGGCGCTGATCGGCGTCGTCGGCGCCGAGCTCGGCGGCAAGCTGCGCGCCGGCCGCAGCCGCAACGACCAGATCGCGACGCTCGTTCGCATGTACCTGCTCGACCACTCGCGCACGATCGCGCGCGAGATCCTCCGCCTCGTCGACGCGCTCGTGGCGCAGGCCGACGCCCACCCCGACGCGATCATGCCGGGGCGCACGCATCTTCAGCACGCGCAGCCCGTGCTGCTCGCGCACCACCTGCAGGCCCACGCCTGGCCGCTCGTGCGCGACCTGGAGCGCCTGCGCGACTGGTCGGCCCGCGCGGCGGTGTCGCCGTACGGCGGCGGAGCGCTCGCCGGCTCGACGCTCGGCCTCGACCCGCAGCTCGTCGCGCGCGAGCTCGGGCTCGACCGTCCGGCGGAGAACTCGCTCGACGGCACGTCCTCGCGCGACGTGGTCGCCGAGTTCGCGTTCATCACGGCCATGATCGGGATCGACGTCTCGCGCTTCGCCGAGGAGATCATCCTCTGGAACACGCGCGAGTTCGGCTTCGTGACCCTCGACGACGGCTACTCGACCGGCTCGAGCATCATGCCGCAGAAGAAGAACCCCGATATCGCCGAGCTCGCGCGCGGCAAGGCGGGCCGCCTCATCGGCAACCTCAGCGGACTGCTCGCGACGCTCAAGGCCCTCCCGCTCGCGTACAACCGCGACCTTCAGGAGGACAAGGAGCCGGTGTTCGACTCCGTCCGCACCCTCGAGACGGTGCTGCCCGCATTCGCCGGCATGGTCGCGACCATGCGCTTCCACACCGACCGCATGGCGGCGCTCGCTCCGCAGGGGTTCTCGCTCGCGACCGACGTCGCCGAGTGGCTCGTGAAGCGAGGCGTCCCGTTCCGCGACGCCCACGAGATTTCGGGGCACCTGGTCCGCGTGTGCGAGGAGAACAGCCTGGAGCTGCATGAGGTCTCCGACGCGCAGCTCGCCGGCGTCTCCGAGCACCTCACGCCCGAGGTCCGCGAGGTGCTGAGCGTGGAGGGCTCGGTCGCGAGCCGCACCGGCGTCGGCGGCACGGCGCCCGTCCGGGTCGCCGAGCAGCGGGCCGAGCTGGTCCAGCGCGTCCAGGACGCGGCACACGCCCTCGGGCTCTGAGCCTCAGCGGCGCGAGCCCATCGTGATCACCAGATCGCGAGGCGCACCAAGGCCGCGACGACGCACGCCCACACCAGGCTCGAGAGCGTGCCGATGATGAAGCGCTCGCGCGCCTCGGCGGTCGCGAGCTCCGAGAACCGGCCGATGCCCTTGAGCGCCACGACCACGGCGATGGCTTCGGGGAATCCGGCGATGATCCCGAGCGTCACTGCGAGGCGCTCGAGATAGCCGATCGTCGTGCCGCCGCGCATCACCTCGCGGACGGCGCCCTCGCCGGCGACGGCTCCCGGCAGCGACGGCGCGCGCAGGAGGATGCCTCCGTTGTCGCCCTCCTCGACGCGCCCGTGGCTCGCGATCTCGAGGATGCGCCGCGTGATCGGGTTGCCGCCCAGTACTCCGAGGGCGGTGCCGAGCATGGCGATGCCGAGCCCGAGGAGCAGCGGCACGTTGACGGGGGACACCGTCACCGCGAGCAGGCACAGGACGACGAGCACGCCCGCGACCACCAGCGGGATGGTCGAGGGCTTGCGGAGGCTGATCACCACCAGCACGAGTGCGCCGCAGAGCGCGAGGAACAGGAAGATCGTGAGCGCGGCGACGAGGATCACGTCCGGGGAGACCATGGGGTCAGTCTGGCACGCGCCCCGGACTCAGCCGCGCGAGCACGCGGACGAGCGCGGGCACCGCTGCCTCCTCCGTCCGAAGCCCCGCCGACTTCACGCGCAGGCTGACCGCGCCCTCTGAGATGCCGAGGCGCGCGGCGGCTTCGCGCTGCGTGATCCCCTCGGCGAGCAGGTCGTAGATCTCCCACCCCTCGGCGGTGCGTCGATCGCGCAGCTCGACCAGCAGTCGCACGAGCGCCTCGGCGTCGGCCCCGCCCTCCGGCGCGGTGATCGCGACGCGGGTGGCGGCCTTCTTCGCGCGATCGACCGCATCGCGCGCGTTCACGAAGGCCTCGCCGCGTGCGGCCCGGACGCTGTCGGGAAGCGGCGATTCGACCTCCCCGGCGCCGACCCCGACGCTCCAGGTACCTGAGCGGGTCAGGTCGAGCACGATCTCGAGCAGCGCTGCGGGGTCGGCCACCGCGACCTGGACCTCGTCGCCCGCGGTGCGCTCCGGAGCCAGCGCGAGGCCCTGGTGCCCCTTCGCGTGGACGGATGCCAGAGCCTCAGGTACGAGGTCGGCGCTGCTCCGGCTGTCGCGCTGGTCGCTGGTGATCACGAACATGGCATTCCTTATGCGTGAGAGCTTAAGTGCGGCCAAGTTTAGGTTGAGGGCTTCAGTTATACAAGCCTGTAGGCTAAATATGTTCGAAATTTAGCCCAGAGGCTTGAACGCCCGCAGGCCGCCTTCCGTCAAGTGGGCGCACCGCCGAGCCGACCGTGCGCGGGCGGGGCGAGGCATCTGTCGCTGATAGCCTGGCGGGCGTGTCTGAAACCGTCGTGAGCGCGACTGCGCCCGCGATCGACCCGACGTTCGAGAACGTGTGGGATGAGATCGTGTGGCGTGGGCTCGTGCATGTGTCCACCGATCAGGAAGCGCTGCGCGCCCTTCTCGCCGGGGACCCGATCACGTATTACTGCGGCTTCGACCCGACCGCGCCGAGTCTGCACCTCGGAAACCTCGTGCAGCTTCTGACGATGCGCCGCCTGCAGCTCGCGGGCCACAAGCCGCTCGGACTCGTCGGCGGCTCGACCGGACTCGTGGGCGATCCGCGTCCCTCCGCCGAGCGCACGCTCAACACGCGCGAGACGGTGGCCGAGTGGGTCGGCTACCTGCGCTCGCAGGTGGAGCGGTTCCTGAGCTTCGAGGGCGACAACGCCGCACGCATCGTCAACAACCTGGACTGGACCGCGCCGATGAGCGCGATCGACTTCCTGCGCGAGATCGGCAAGCACTACCGCGTCGGCACGATGCTCAAGAAGGACGCCGTCGCGGCGCGCCTGAACTCCGAGGCCGGCATCAGCTACACCGAGTTCAGCTACCAGATCCTGCAGGGGATGGACTTCCTCGAGCTCTACCGCCAGTACGGCTGCGTGCTGCAGACGGGCGGCAGCGACCAGTGGGGCAATCTCACCAGCGGCACGGACCTCATCCACCGCGTCGAGGGCGTGTCGGTGCACGCGATCGGCACTCCGCTGATCACCAACAGCGACGGAACCAAGTTCGGCAAGAGCGAGGGCAACGCGATCTGGCTCGACGCCGCGATGTGCAGCCCGTACCGCATGTACCAGTTCTGGCTGAACACCGACGACGCCGATGTGATCCAGCGGCTCAAGATCTTCACGTTCCTGACGCGCGCTGAGATCGAGGACTACGAGCGCCTCGTCGCCGACGAGCCGTTCCGCCGCGCCGCGCAGAAGCGCCTGGCTCTCGAGGTCACGGCTTTCGTGCACGGGACGGATGCCGCGGCCGCCGTCATCGCCGCCTCCGAGGCCTTGTTCGGCCAGGGTGACCTCGCCTCGCTCGACGCGATCACTCTGCGTCACGCGCTGGAAGAGCTGCCCAACGCCACCGTCGCCTCGGGGACGAACGTGGTGCAGGCGCTGGTCGACACCGGCCTCGTCTCGAGCCTGTCGGAGGGCCGGCGGGCGATCGCCCAGGGCGGTGTCTCGCTCGACGGCTCCAAGGTCGAGGACGAGTCGGCGACCGTGTCCGGCGCTCTGCCCGGCGGAGTCTCGGTGCTGCGGCGCGGCAAGAAGACGCTCGCGGGCGTGTTCGTGGGCTGACGCTCGGTGACGAGCGGCGTGGCTCTGCGGATGGACGGCTGACGGATGCCGTTCACTCCGAGCCACGCCGTGGTCGCGCTGCCGTTCGTGCGCACCCCACTGGTGCCGGCGGCGATCGCGATCGGCGCGATGGCGCCGGATCTGCCGCTGTTCGTCCGCGGATTGCCGCTGCACTACGGCGTCACGCATGCGTTCGGGTGGCTGCCGGCGACGATCGTGCTGGCATTCGGGCTGCTCCTGGTCTGGCGTCTGCTGCTGCGGCCGGCAGTTCGCGAGCTCTCGCCGCGGTGGCTGGCGGCGCGGCTGCCGGGGGAGTGGGATGCCGGCGCCGGCCCAGCCCTCCGCGAGACGCTCGCGATCTCGGGATCACCCGCGCGGGTGTCGTGGAGCGGGATGCTGCTGCTCGTCCTCTCGCTCACGATCGGCGTCGTGAGCCACATCGTGTGGGATCTGTTCACCCACGAGGGTCGGTGGGGCACGACGGCGATCCCGGCACTGCAGTCCGAGTGGGGACCGCTTCCGGGATTCAAATGGCTGCAGCACGGCTCGAGCGCGATCGGACTCGCGATCCTCGGGATCTGGATGCTGATGTGGCTGGTGCGCCGTCACCCCGAGGCACCCCCTGCGGGTGTGATGCCCTCGTGGGTCCGCCGGGTGTGGTGGGCGTCGCTGCCGGTGATGCTGCTGGGGGCGTGGGTGTGGGGACTCGCCGTCTTCGGCCCGCTCGACGCGGAGTTCACGGTCGCTCACCTGGGCTATCGCGTGCTTCCGCCGGCATGCGCGGTGTGGGGCGCGATCACCATCGCGCTGTGCGTGGTGGTGCAGGTACTCCGCCGCCGCACCGCGGGAGTGACGATTCCCGCGTGATTACGCGGGTGCGGGCGTGCGACACGCCCGGGGCGCGACGTCGATTCGACGAGACACCGGGACGCACGTAAAGTATTACCTGTTCGCCCCACAGGGAAGCGGAGAGGCCGAGAGCCTTACCCCCCTCAAGTGGAGAACCACCCCCCTCCTTACACGCTCGTTCGAGCGTCCCGCATGCGGGTCGAGGATGGGGTTCCTGCCTCGGAGACCGCGGTCACCGACGAGCCAGATGATCTGAAGATCACGGCGTGTCGGTTTGACAGACGGGTCGGGCGGGATAAGATAGTGAAGTTGCCCTGCGGTGATGGCTGTGAAGCCGGAATGCGGGTGCGTCCGATCTTTGAGAACTCAACAGCGTGCACTTGTCAAATGCCAATTTTTTTCTCTGTCGACCAGTTTTTCTGGTTGGTGGGGGTCTTTTTTGGATCAATTCATGGATGTCAGTTTGATATT
>NZ_JBKFBD010000048.1:0-23916 GCF_053345975.1 Microbacterium sp. C23T
CGGCGGGCGGTGAGGATTCCTCACCGCCCGCCGGCCTACACGTATACTTGACCCTTGTGCGATCGGCGAACGATCGCAGCGAAAGGCTTCAACGACTGTGCAGATCCTCGAGTTCGTCCTGCAGGTGCTTCTCGGCATCACGAGTCTCCTGCTGACCCTCCTCATCCTGCTCCACAAGGGGCGCGGCGGCGGCCTGTCCGACATGTTCGGCGGCGGCATGACGTCGGCCCTCGGCTCCTCGGGCCTCGCCGAGCGCAATCTCAACCGGTTCACGGTGGTCCTCGCCCTGGTGTGGTTCGCCTCGATCGTCGCGCTCGGCCTGATCACGAAGTTCCAGGCGCTCTGATGGCGACCGGAGGCAACGCGATCCGCGGCACCCGCGTCGGTGCCGGACCCATGGGCGAGCAGGACCACGGCTTCCACGCCGAGCGCGTGGCGGTCTCCTACTGGGACGCCCTCGGCAACGAGACCGTGCGCTACTTCGCGGCGGGCATCCCCGAGGAGGAGATCCCCGACACGATCGACTCGCCGCACTCCGGCCTGCCGGCCGGTCGCGACAAGGAGAACCCTCCGGCCGTCGCGAAGACCGAGCCGTACAAGACGCACCTCGCGTACGTGAAGGAGCGCCGCACCGAGGAAGAGGCTGAGACCCTCCTCGACGACGCACTGAAGCAGCTGCGCGAGCGCCGCGGCCAGGACTGAGTCGCAGACAGACATACGAGAAGAGCGGATGCCGAGGCATCCGCTCTTCTCGTATGTCCGGGGTCAGTACTCCCGGTCGATCAGGTCCGGCGGCACCTGAGCGGCGGCGGCCTGGTCGACGAAGAACGTCGTGCGCTTGCGGCCCTTCGCGCCGGCGGCGGGCACGCTGGCGTAGCTGGCCCCCGCGAGGGCGAGACCGAGGGCGGCCGCCTTGTCGGCGCCCGCCAGCACGAGCCACACCCGCTTCGAGCTGTTGATCACCGGACGCGTCATGGTGATGCGCTCCGGCGGCGGCTTGGGGGAGTCGCGCACCGCGACCACGGCGCGATCCGTGATCTGGATCTCGGAGCGGTCCGGGAAGAGCGACGCGATGTGCCCGTCGGGTCCGACGCCGAGGAAGCACACGTCGAACGACGGCCACGCGCCCTCGGCACCCGGGAAGCGCGCGAGCTCCTCGGCGTACGCCGCAGCGGCGGTGTCGAGGTCGGCGCCGTCGTCGCTCCCGAGGGTCGCGTGGATGTTCTCCTCCGGGATCTCGAGAGCGTCGAGGAAGGCCTCACGGGCCTGGCGATCGTTGCGGTCGGCGTGGCCGAGCGGAACGAAGCGCTCGTCGCTCCACCAGAAGTGCACCCGCGACCAGTCGATGCGCGCCGCGCGCGGATTGCGTGCGGCGGCCGCGAGCACGGCCGCGCCCATCGATCCGCCCGTGAGCGAGATGTGCGCGAGCTTGCCCTCGTCGATCCGCTTGATGACCCGGCTCAGGAAGCGGGGCGCGACCGACTCGGCCAGTGCGGCGGGATCGGAGCTGATGATGACGCGTTTCTCTGCCCAGCCCTCAGGCATGCGTCTCTGTCCCGTTCGTCACCCGAGCACTGCTCATCAGGCTTGCGTCTCCTTCGTCGCCGGGGGGTCGAGCAGCTCCCAACCCTCGGTGATGACTCGACCATACAGGACGTCCGGGTCGAGCCGACGAAGCTCCTCCGCGAGGCATTCGCGCAGCGTCCGGCGGGGGAACGCGAGGTCGTGCGTCGGCTGACCCGGCTGCGTGAGGATGGCCACGCCGGGCGTGGGGCGCTCGAGGAGCACCTCGCCGCTCGGACGCACGAGAGCGACCGACTTGATGCCGTGCGGCCACTCGTCGGCGTCGAGGTACGCCCAGTCGACCGGCACGTCGAGGGTGAGGCGCAGCCACGCCGCCAGGAGCGCGGTGGACGGCGAATCGGACGCCCCGCGCACCCGCACGCCCACGACGGGCTCGTACGGCGGCTGGTCGAGGATCGCCGCCAGCTGCTCGCGCCAGCGCGTCAGGCGCGTCCACGCGAGGTCGGTGTCGCCCGGCGCGTACTGCTCGCCGAGGTCGGCGACCCAGGCCGACGGGTCGGACTTGGTCGCGGCATCCGTGATCCGGCGCTGCGCGATGCGGCCGATCGACGTCTTCGAGATGTGGTCGGGGGTCCGGTTGGGCCACCACACCACCACGGGGGCGTCGGGAAGCAGGAGACCGGTGACCAGGCTCTCGAGGTTCGAGCGGCCGGCGTCTCCGAACGCGCGCAGCGTGACGACCTCGCTCGCGCCGGCGTCGCCGCCGACACGGATCTGCGCGTCGAGGCGGGACTCGCCATCGCCGGAGTCCGGGATCATGAGCACGATGACGCGCATCGGGTGCTCGCGCGACGCGTCGTTCGCGGCCTCGATGACCTCTTCGACGGCGCCTTCACGCGTCAGGATGACGAGCGTCAGCACACGGCCGAGCGCGACCGCCCCGCCCTCCTCGCGCACGTTGACCAGTGCGCGGGAGATCTTGCTGACGGTGGTGTCGGGAAGATCGACGATCACGGGCGCCTCCAGGTGCGGCCATCGCGGGAGAGCATCTCGTCCGCGGAATCCGGGCCCCACGACCCGGGCGAGTACTGTTCGAGCGGTCCGCCCTGGGCGTCCCAGAACTTCTCGATCGGGTCGAGGATCTTCCACGACAGCTCGACCTCTTCGTGCCGCGGGAACAGCGGCGGGTCGCCGAGCAGCACGTCGAGGATCAGGCGCTCATAGGCCTCAGGGCTGGCCTCGGTGAACGCGTGGCCGTAGCCGAAGTCCATCGTGACGTCGCGCACCTGGGCGCCGGCACCGGGCACCTTCGAGCCGAAGCGGATCGTGACGCCCTCGTCGGGCTGCACGCGGATCACGAGGGCGTTCTGGCCCTGACCCGAGGTCTGGCTGCGCGAGAACAGCAGCTCGGGCGCGCGCTTGAACACCACGGCGATCTCGGTCACGCGGCGGCCGAGGCGCTTGCCGGTGCGCAGGTAGAACGGCACGCCGGCCCAGCGGCGCGTGTTCACCTCGAGCGTGACGGCGGCGTACGTCTCGGTCGTGGACTGCGGGTTCATGCCGTCTTCCTCGAGGAAGCCGAGCACCTTCTCGCCGCCCTGCCATCCGCCCGCGTACTGACCGCGGGCGGTCGAGCGCGCGAGGTCGGCCGGGAGCGTGACGGCCGCGAGGACCTTCTCCTTCTCGGCGCGGAGGTCCTTCGCGTCGAACGAGATGGGCTCCTCCATCGCGGTGAGCGCCATCAGCTGCAGCAGGTGGTTCTGGATGACGTCGCGCGCGGCGCCGACACCGTCGTAGTACCCGGCACGGCCGCCGACCCCGATGTCCTCCGCCATCGTGATCTGCACGTGATCGACGTAGTTGCGGTTCCAGATCGGCTCGTACAGCTCGTTCGCGAAGCGCAGCGCCAGGATGTTCTGGACCGTCTCCTTGCCGAGGTAGTGGTCGATGCGGAAGATCGAGTCCGTCGGGAACGCCGACCGCAGCACGTCGTTGAGAGCGCGCGCCGACTCCTGGTCGTGGCCGAACGGCTTCTCGATGACGACGCGGCGCCAGCGGTCGGGCTGGTCGGCGGTGTCGTCGACGAGGCCCGACGCCTTCAGCTGCTCCGCCACGAGCGGGAACGCCTTCGGCGGGATCGACAGGTAGTACGCGTGGTTGCCCATCGTGCCGCGCTCGGTGTCGAGCTTGTCGACCGTGTCCTTCAGACGGCGGAAGGCATCCGGGTCGTCGAACTCGCCCGAGACGAAGCGGATGCCCTGGAGCAGCTGCTGCCACGTCTCGTCGCGGAATTCGGTGCGCGCGTGCTGGCGCACGGCGTCGTAGACGACCTTGGCGAAGTCCTGGTCCTCCCAGTCGCGCCGCGCGAAGCCGACGAGCGCGAAGCCGGGAGGCAGCAGCCCGCGGTTGGCGAGGTCGTAGACGGCGGGCATGAGCTTCTTGCGGGAGAGGTCTCCCGTGACGCCGAAGATGACGAGCGCGCTCGGGCCGGCGATGCGGTTGAGGCGACGGTCTTCGGGGTCGCGCAGCGGGTTGTGCCCGCGCGAGATCTCGACGGTCATGTGGGGATCGAACTCCTACTGTGCCGCTTCGAAGAGCGAGAGCACTTCGATCTGGGGGTCGGTGAGGGTCAGGGTCACGACGGGACGGCCGTGGCCTTCGGCGAGCACGGCCGCGTCGCCCGCGGCCTGCGCCTGGATCAGCTGGCCGAAGGTGAACGGCCGGCCGGGGATCTCGAGGTCGACATCCGTGCGCTCGAGGATCTGCACGAACACGCCGTTCGCCGGGCCGCCCTTGTGGTACTGGCCCGTCGAGTGCAGGAACCGGGGGCCCCAGCCGAACGTGGTCGGGCGGGCGGAGTCCGCGGCGACGAGTTCGCGCAGGCCCGAGAGCTGGCCGAGCTCGAGGCGGTTGACGTACGCCTGGATCGCGACGTAGCCGTCCTCGGGAAGGCGTGCCCAGAGCGCGTCGAGCACACCTGCGACGGTTCCGGATGCTGCGAGCTCGGGGTCCGAGACGCGCACCTCGACGCCCTCCACGGCGAAGGCCGGGGCGGTGGGCTCGGGACGCGCGTCGAGCAGTCCGCGGGCCGCGACCTTGGCGGACTCGACGTCGGGCTGGTCGAACGGGTTGATGCCCAGCATCCGTCCCGCGATCGCCGTCGCGTACTCCCACACCACGAACTGCGCGCCGAGGGAGCCGCTCACGAGGATCTCGCCCTCGTGGTGCTCGAACAGGTGGAACTTCTTGGCCTCGTCGACGAAGCGCACGATCTGCAGATCGGCGGGCTTCGCGTCGACCTCGGGGGAGACCGGCAGCAGGACGACCGGCAGGATGCCGGTGCCCTCCTTGCCCGTCGACTCGGCGACGAGCTGCTCGATCCAGTCCGGGAGCCCCACGATGTGGGTGCCGTCCGTGATGAGGCCCAGCTTGTCCTTGCGCGGCTCGCCACCGGCGATCGCCGCGGCGAGCACGAGCGCCGGGTTGTCGGGGCTGTCGATCGAGACCTCGAGCAGCGACGCCTCGGCCTCGTCGAGGAGCTCCGAGATGTCGGCCCCGGCGAGCCCGGCCGGCACCAGGCCGAACGCGGTCAGCGCGGAGTAGCGGCCTCCCACGTTCGGGTCGGCGTTGAACACCGTGTACCCGTCGGCACGGGCCTCCGCATCCAGCGGCGAGCCCGGGTCGGTCACGACGATGATCCGCTCGGCCGGGTCGATCCCGAGGTCGCGGAAGGCGGCCTCGAACGCGCGCTTGGCGGAGTCCGTCTCGACGGTCGAGCCCGACTTCGACGACACCACCAGCGCGGTGCGCGTGAGATCGCCGGCCTCGGCGTCGCCGTCGATCGCGGCGAGCACCTGGCCCGGCGCGGTCGAGTCGAGGATCACCAGCGGCGCCCCCGAGGTCTGCGTGATGACCTCCGGCGCGAGCGACGAGCCGCCCATGCCCGCGAGCACGATACGGGTCACGTTGCGCGCGTGCAGGCGCTCGCGCAGCGCGAGGATCTCGGGGACGAGCGGACGCGAGACGCTGACGGCCTCGGTCCACCCGAGCCGACGGGATGCCTCGTCCTCCGCCTCGGGACCCCACAGCGACGAGTCGCCGCCGGTGATCCCCGACGCCACCAGGCTCGCGACGAGCCCGGGGAGCGTCGCCTCGACGACCGACTTGACGTGCCCCGACAGGTGGATGTCGAAGCTCATCGGGTGGCCTGGAGTGCGTCCTCGAGGGCCGTCTTCACGGTGCCCTGCAGGTCGTGCCAGGAGGCGATGAACTTGCTGACGCCCTCGTCCTCGAGCACCTGCGTGACGTC
This sequence comes from Microbacterium sp. C23T, assembly GCF_053345975.1. Lineage (NCBI taxonomy): Bacteria > Bacillati > Actinomycetota > Actinomycetes > Micrococcales > Microbacteriaceae > Microbacterium > Microbacterium sp. C23T. The sequence continues at coordinate 5,834 of NZ_JBKFBD010000048.1, forward strand.
GGCGAAGTCGACGCCGACGGCGGCGAGGCGGTCGAACACGTGGTGCGCGGCCTCGTAGGTGCCGGTCACGGTGTCGCCGGCGATCTGACCGTGGTCGAAGGTCGCCTCGAGCGTCTTCTCCGGCATCGTGTTGACGGTGCCGGGGGCGACGAGCTCGGTGACGTACAGCGTGTCGGGGAGGTTCGGGTCCTTGACGCCGGTCGAGGCCCAGAGCGGACGCTGGGCGTGGGCTCCGGCATCCGTCAGCGCCTTCGCGCGGTCGGTGGCGAACTCCTTCTCGTACAGCTCGTACGCGAGGCGCGCGTTCGCGACGCCGGCGAGCGACTTCAGGCCCGCGGCCTCGTCGGTGCCGATCGCGGCGAGGCGCTTGTCGACCTCGGTGTCCACGCGCGAGACGAAGAACGACGCGACGGAGTGGATCTGCGAGATGTCGTGACCGTTCGCCTGCGCCTGCTCGAGGCCCGCGAGGAAGGCCTCGATGACCTCGGCGTAGCGCTCCAGGCTGAAGATCAGCGTCACGTTGACCGAGATGCCCTCGGCGAGCACCGCGGTGATGGCGGGCAGGCCGGCCTTCGTCGCGGGGATCTTGATGTGCACGTTGGGCCGGTCGACCTTCGCCCACAGCTCCTTGGCCTGCGCGATCGTCGCGTCGGTGTCGTGCGCGAGATCGGGGGAGACCTCGATCGACACGCGGCCGTCCACGCCGTTCGTGGCGTCGTAGACCGGACGGAAGATGTCGGCCGCGTCGCGCACGTCGTCGGTCGTGGCCGCGAAGATCGCGTCGTCGACCGACGCGCCCGCCTTGGCGAGCTCGCCGATCTGTTCGGCGTAGGAGTGTCCGCCGCCGCCGATCGCGCCCTGGAAGATCGTCGGGTTCGTCGTGACGCCCGACACGTTGCGCGTCGAGATGAGTTCGGTCAGGTTGCCCGACGTGATGCGCTCGCGCGACAGGTCGTCGAGCCAGATGCTCACGCCTTCGGCGACCAGCTTCTCAGTGGGGGTGCTCATTCTGCCTTCTCCTCGTGCTTACTTCGCCGTTGCGAGTTCGAGTGCTGCCGTGGCCGCGAGGGACTCGCGGGCGGCCTCGACGACGTGCTCGGCGGTGATGCCGAACTTCTGGAACAGGGTCTTGTAGTCGGCCGACGCGCCGAAGTGGTCGATGGCCACGGAGCGGCCGGCGTCGCCGACGATGCCGCGCCATGTCAGCGCGGAGCCGGCCTCGACCGACACGCGCGCCTTGACGGCGGCGGGCAGGACCTTCTCGCGGTAGGCGGCGTCCTGCTCGTCGAACCACTCGAGCGAAGGAGCCGACACGACGCGGGCGTTCACGCCCTCGGCGGCGAGCGCCTCGCGGGCGGCGACCGCCAGCTGGACCTCGGAGCCGGTCGCGATGAGGATCACGTCCGGGGTGCCGTTCGGCGCCTCGGCGAGGATGTACGCGCCCTTGGCGACGCCGTCGGTCGACGCGAAGACGTCACCCGATGCGTCGCCGGTGCCGCGTGCGAACACCGGGATGTTCTGGCGGGTGAGCGCGATGCCCGAGGGGCCGCCCTGACGGCGGACGATCTCGAGCCACGCGGCCGAGGTCTCGTTCGCGTCGGCCGGGCGCACCACCGTGAAGTTCGGGATGGCGCGCAGCGTCGCGAGCTGCTCGACCGGTTGGTGGGTCGGGCCGTCCTCGCCGAGCGCGACGGAGTCGTGCGTCCAGACGAAGATCGACGGGATGTTCATCAGCGCGGCCAGACGCACCGACGGGCGCATGTAGTCGCTGAAGATGAGGAACGTGCCGCCGAACGGACGGGTCGGGCCGTGCAGCTTGATGCCGTTGACGATCGCGCCCATGGCGTGCTCGCGGATGCCGAAGTGCAGCACGCGGCCGTACGGGTCGCCCGACCACTCGTGGGTCGACCACTCGGCCGGGATGAACGACTTCGCGTCCTTGATGGTGGTCAGGTTCGACTCGGCGAGGTCGGCCGAGCCGCCCCACAGCTCGGGCAGCACCGCGGCCAGCGCGTTGATGACGGTGCCCGACGCGGCACGCGTCGAGACGTCCTTGCCGGCTTCGAACGAGGGGAGAGCGGACGCCACGTCTTCGGGCAGATCGCCGGCCTCGAGACGGTCGAACAGCGCCTTGCGCTCCGGGTTGGCCGCGGCCCACGCGTCGAACGAGGTCTGCCAGACGGCGCGCTCCTCGGCGGCACGGTCGGCGAGGGCACGGGTGTGCGCGATCACGTCGTCGGCGACCACGAAGGACTGCTCGGGATCGAAGCCGAGGACCTTCTTCGTCGCGGCGAGCTCGTCGCCACCGAGCGCGGAGCCGTGGATCTTGCCGGTGTTCTGCTTGCCGGGCGACGGCCAGCCGATGATGGTGCGCAGCACGATGAGCGACGGCTTGGCCGTCTCGCCCTTCGCCGCCTCGATCGCCGAGTAGAGCTCCGCGACGTCCTCGACGTACTGCCCGGTCTTCTTCCAGTCCACGACCTGCACGTGCCAGCCGTACGCCTCGTAGCGCTTGGCGACGTCCTCGGTGAACGCCACGTTGGTGTCGTCCTCGATGGAGATCTGGTTCGAGTCGTAGATCGCGATGAGGTTGCCGAGCTCCTGGTGCCCCGCGAGCGACGACGCCTCGGAGGTGACGCCCTCCTGCAGGTCGCCGTCACCGGCGATCACGTAGATGTGGTGGTCGAACGGCGACTCACCCGCGGCGGCCTCCGGGTCGAACAGGCCGCGCTCGTAGCGGGCCGCGTACGCGAAGCCCACCGCCGAGGCGAGACCCTGGCCCAGCGGGCCGGTGGTGATCTCCACGCCCTTGGTGTGGCCGTACTCCGGGTGACCCGGCGTGAGCGAGCCCCACGTGCGCAGCGCCTTCAGGTCGTCGAGCTCGAGCCCGAATCCGCCCAGGTACAGCTGCACGTACTGGGTGAGCGACGAGTGGCCGGCCGACAGGATGAACCGGTCGCGTCCGACCCAATGGGTGTCCGTGGGATCGTGGCGCAGCACGCGCTGGTACAGCAGGTACGCCGCGGGCGCCAGGCTCATCGCCGTGCCGGGGTGGCCGTTGCCGACCTTCTCCACCGCGTCCGCTGCCAGGACGCGGGCGGTGTCCACCGCGCGCCGATCGATCTCATCCCAAGCCAGTTCCGACACCGGGCCGCCTTTCGTTGGAGGTGCGCCCAAGAATGTGGCCGGCTCGCGGCCCTTGTCCGGATGGAGAAGGGGGAATCGGCGACGGGCGCGCGTGTTTCTCAGCATAGCGAAGGGGCATACCGCCTAGGCCATGCAAGCCGTCTATGTGACAGAGTCTTGCGAAGCCCGGGTCGCCGTCGGTGACATCCCGGTGTCGTGGGAGTCACGTTCTGCTCACGCCCGCCGTTCGGACGATGTGATCAGCCGGGCGCCGCTGCACGCGCCTCGCGGGCCGGGCGCGACACGCCGATGCCCTAGACTTGGGGGGATTCTGCAGGCAGCGATTGCGGGGGCCATGGACAGCACGAGAACGGCCGTGACCGTAGCATCTGTCGACGGATCCAGCCGACCTCCGCAGACCTTCGGGCGCACCGTCCGCGCGTACATCGCGCTGATGAAGCCGCGCGTGCTCGAACTGCTCCTGGTGACGACCGTGCCGGTCATGATCCTCGCGCAGGGCGGCTTCCCCGATGTGTGGCTGGTCGTCGCGACCGTCATCGGCGGCACCGCGAGCGCCGGATCGGCCGCCGCGTTCAACATGTACCTCGACCGCGACATCGACGCGCACATGCAGCGCACGGTGAACCGTCCGCTCGTCACCGGCGAGGTCTCGCCGCGGGGCGCGCTGATCTTCGCGTGGTCGCTCGCGGTGTTCTCGACCGTGTGGCTGTGGCTCACCACGAACTGGCTGGCCGCGACCCTGTCGGCCGCCGCCATCTTCTTCTACGTCGTGATCTACACGATGATCCTCAAGCGCCGCACCGAGCAGAACATCGTCTGGGGCGGCATCGCGGGCTGCTTCCCGGTGCTGATCGGCTGGACCGCGGTGACGGGCTCGCTCGCGTGGCCGCCGGTCATCCTGTTCACCCTCGTCTTCCTGTGGACGCCGCCGCACTACTGGCCGCTGTCGATGAAGTACAAGGACCAGTACGAGAACGTCGACGTGCCCATGCTCGGCGCGACGCGCGCCGGCTCGCAGGTGGGCCTCCAGGTCATCCTCTACGCGTGGGCCACAGTCGTGTGCTCGCTGCTGCTGATCCCCGTCGCCGACATGGGTCTCGTGTACACGGTGTCGTCGCTCGTCTTCGGCGGCTGGTTCATCTACGAGTCGCACGTGCTCTACAACCGCGCCGTGCGGGGCACCGAGCCGCGCCCGATGCGCGTCTTCCACGCCTCGATCACGTACCTCACGCTGCTCTTCGTCGCGATCGCGGTCGACCCGCTGCTCCCGTTCTGATCTGACGCAGACGCGAAGAGGCCGCCCCGAACGGGGCGGCCTCAAGGGCGGACAGGCGGAAGGCCCCCCCCCCGGGGGGGCTCCCCTCTTCGTTTGTGCGGGGTGGATCAGCGTGCGGCGACGGATGCCTCGGCCTCGGCGTCGACCGGCTCAGCGGTCTCGGCGGGGGCGGCGTCGGTCTTCGCCTCGGCGGCCTGGGGCTCCTCGGTGGCGGTCTCGGCCTCAGAGTTCCAGTCGATGGGCTCGACGACCTCGACCGGGGCGTGCGGGCGGAGCGTCGAGACGGCGGCGACGCCGAGCGCGATCAGGACGCCGATGACGCCGGCGCCGATGAGGATCGCGCCGAGCTGGGCGATCGACTGGCCGACGTACACGTCGACGCCGGTCGCGGTGCCGTCGGTCAGGGTCGTGGTCATCGAGGCGATCTTGTCGGTGGTGATGAACCAGCCGCCGGCGATCGTCGCGATGGAGACGACGACGAGGCCCCAGAAGGGGATGCTGCGGACGAGACGGGGGCGGGTGGGCATGTGTCGATCACTCCTCGGGATGCGCGACCCGGGTGGTCGCGGCATCCCACCCTCGCAAAGGAGTCCGTGCGACGCCAATCGGGTTGCTATGGATCAGCTGTGGACGGCCTCGGTCGCGGGCGCCTTCAGGTGCAGCACGACGGTCGTCATCGCGGCGGCGGCGAGGGCCGCGAGGACCATGTGGACGCCGACCGCGAGCTCGGGCAGTCCGTTGCGCGCCTGGTACAGCCCGACCGCGATCTGCACGAGTTCGACGCCGAGCAGGACCACGGTCCAGCGCAGCAGCTCCGGAGCGGCCGCGCGGGCCCGCCAGCCGGCGACCACGAGCACGACGGTCAGGGCGAACAGCGTGTAGCCCGGCCACGCGTGGACGTGCTCCAGCAGCTCGGCGTTGAAGCCGTTGCGGCCTGCGTCGGCATCGCCGGAGTGGGGACCGGCGCCGGTGGTCAGCACGCCGAACGCGATGGTGAGCGCCATCGCGAGCGTCGTGACATGCGCCAGCACCGCGTGCCAGCGCGGAACGACGAGCCTGCGCGGTCCGGCGGGCTGCGACATCCGCACCAGGAATGCCGCGGTGACGCAGACCAGCGCGAGGGACGAGACGTAGTGGAAGCCGACGATGAACGGGTTGAGGCCCGTGAGCACCGTGATGCCGCCGACGATGGCCTGCGCGGCGACACCGCCGAGCACGACGACGGCGAGCACGTAGAGGTCGCGGCGCTCTTTGCGGATCTTCAGCACGAGGATCCAGACGGCAAGGGCGATGAGACCTACGACGCCGGTCATGAGCCGGTTGCCGAACTCGATCAGCGAGTGAATGCCCTCGTCGATGCCCGGCAGTGGCACGAGCGACTCCGGAGTGCACAAGGGCCACGTGGGGCAGCCGAGGCCCGAACCGGTGAGGCGCACGGCGCCGCCCGTGCCGATGATCGTCACCTCGGCGATGAACGACAGCCACGCGAACACACGGATCCGCTTGTCGACGCGGTCGGGGAGCCACTGCCAGAAGCGCTGCCGGATTCCGGGGGCGGTGGTCGTGGACTGGGGCGCGGACATGCGGGGGATGCCTCCTGGCAGAGGCTCCACGTGCTGCGCGTGACAGACGGGGCGCGTCCGCGGCGGGGTGGAACCTGTAGAATCGAGGGGTCGGTTGCGCACGCACTTCACAGCGCCGCGCACCACTGACAGTCTAGGCGCGATGGTCGGCGCCGCTTGAGAGGGCCCGAGAAGCGGCATCCCCCCTCCGGTATCTCCACCGGAGAACACGGATGCCGGGACGGATGACACCGCCAGGGCCCGGAGGAGAACGTGACGATGTCTGATGTGCTGATCGATCGCCCTGAGCTTGACGGCCTGGGCGTCTACGAGTTCGGGTGGCATGATGCCGACGCCGCGGGAGCCGTGGCGAAGCGAGGCATCGATGAGGCCGTGGTGCGGGGCATCTCGGCGCTCAAGAGCGAGCCCGAATGGATGCTCAAGACCCGGCTGAAGGGCTATCAGCTGTTCGGCCGAAAGCCGATGCCCACGTGGGGCGCGGATCTCAGCGAGATCGACTTCGACAACATCAAGTACTTCGTGCGGTCGACGGAGAAGCAGGCCGGCTCCTGGGAGGAGCTGCCCGAAGACATCCGCAACACGTACGAGAAGCTCGGCATCCCCGAGGCGGAGCGTCAGCGTCTCGTCGCGGGCGTGGCCGCCCAGTACGAGTCCGAGGTCGTGTACCACCAGATCCGCGAGGACCTGGAGCAGCAGGGCGTCATCTTCATGGACACCGACACCGCGCTGCGCGAGCACCCCGAGTTCTTCGAGGAGTACTTCGGCACGGTGATCCCCGCCGGCGACAACAAGTTCGCGGCGCTGAACACGGCCGTGTGGTCGGGCGGATCGTTCGTCTACGTGCCGCCGGGCGTGCACGTCGAGATCCCGCTGCAGGCGTACTTCCGGATCAACACCGAGAACATGGGCCAGTTCGAGCGGACGCTCATCATCGCCGATGAGGGCTCGTACGTGCACTACATCGAGGGCTGCACCGCCCCGATCTACAAGAGCGACTCGCTGCACTCGGCCGTCGTCGAGATCATCGTGAAGAAGAACGCCCGCGTTCGCTACACGACGATCCAGAACTGGTCGAACAACGTCTACAACCTCGTCACCAAGCGCGCCGTGGCGCACGAGGGCGCGACGATGGAGTGGATCGACGGCAACATCGGCTCGAAGGTCACGATGAAGTACCCGTCGATCTTCCTCATGGGCGAGCACGCGAAGGGCGAGACCCTCTCGGTCGCCTTCGCGGGCCCCGGTCAGCACCAGGACGCCGGCGCGAAGATGATCCACATGGCGCCGTACACGCAGTCGTCGATCGTCTCGAAGTCGATCGCCCGCGGCGGAGGCCGTGCCGGCTACCGGGGCGAGGTCCGCGTCGACGCCAACGCGCACCACTCGGCCAACACCGTGCGCTGTGATGCTCTCCTGGTCGACACGATCTCGCGCTCCGACACGTACCCGGCGATCGACATCCGCGTCGACGACGTGCAGCTCGGCCACGAGGCCACGGTCTCCAAGGTCAGCGAGGAGCAGCTCTTCTACCTGATGAGCCGCGGCATGCCCGAAGACGAGGCCATGGCCATGATCGTGCGCGGCTTCATCGAGCCGATCGCGCGTGAGCTGCCCATGGAGTACGCGCTCGAACTCAACAAGCTCATCGAGATGGGCATGGAAGGATCCGTCGGCTAGATGAGCCCCACCACCGAGGCCCCCACCGTTCCCGGCGCGAAGGGCCACACCGATGGCGCCGGTGCCTTCGTGCCCGTGCAGACCCGCTCCGAGCGACCCTGGTCGTTCGACCCGACCGCCTTCGAGGCGCCCACGGGCCGCGAGGTCAACTGGAAGCACACGCCCGTCCAGCGCCTGCAGCGCCTCTTCACGGATGCCGCCGGCGACGCCGGCGCCGTGTCCGTGGCCGTGACCGGCCCGCTCGCGGCCGCCGGTCTCGCGGTCGGCGCCGCGCCGCGCGGCGAGGTCTTCCAGCCCGAGGACCTGTCCGCGGCCGTCGCCTGGAGCCGCTCCGCCGAAGCCCTGTACGTGTCGGTCCCCGCCGAGGCCGAGCTCGACGAGCCGGTGGTCATCGAGGCCACAGGTGCGGGCGCCGAGCTCCTCGCCCACGGGCACGTCGTGATCGAGGCATCCCGTCACAGCCGCGCCACCGTCGTGCTGCGTCACGCCGGCAGCGCCCAGTTCGCCCAGAACGTCGAGATCATCGTGCGCGAAGGCGCCCATCTCGAACTGGTCACCGTGCAGCGCTGGGACGACGACGCCGTGCACGTCTCGTCGCACCAGGCCCGCGTCGAGCGCGACGCGACCCTCCGCCACGTCGTCGTCAGCTTCGGCGGCGGCATCGTCCGGGTGAACCCGAGCGTCGAGCTGGCGGGCACCGGGTCGCGCGCCGAGCTCTACGGCCTCAGCTACTCCGACTCGGGGCAGCACCTCGAGAGCCAGGTGTATCTGCACCACAAGGGCGCGGAGACGTCGGGCGACGTGCTGTACAAGAGCGCCCTGCAGGGCGCCGCGGCGCGCACGGTGTGGATCGGCGACGTCCTCATCGGGCCGGATGCCGTCGGCACCGACTCGTACGAGGCCAACCGCAACCTCGTCCTCACCGAAGGCGCGCGCGCCGAGTCGATCCCGAACCTCGAGATCGAGACGGGCGACATCCGCGGTGCCGGCCACGCCAGCGCGACCGGACGCTTCGACGACGAGCAGCTGTTCTACCTGCAGGCCCGCGGGATCACCGAGGACGAGGCGCGACGCCTCGTCGTGCTCGGATTCCTCGCCGAGATCGTGCAGAAGATCGGTGTCGAAGACCTCGAGGCGGAGCTGTTCGCCGCCATCGAGGAAGAACTCGCCAAGGAGGCCGGCCTGTGACCGCTCAGCGTGTGTGCGCCCTCAGCGACCTCGTCCAGGACGAGGCCACGCGGGTCGAGGTGGACGGCGTCGCGATCGCCGTCGTGCTCGACTCGAACGGCGAGGTCCACGCGATCGGCGACGTCTGCACCCACGGCGACATCTCGCTGTCGGAAGGCTTCGTCGACGGCGAGTCGCTCGAATGCTGGGCCCACGGCTCGGCGTTCTCGCTGCGCACCGGCAAGCCCCTCAACCTCCCCGCGTACGAGCCGGTCCCGGTCTTCGCGGTCACCGTCGACGGCGATGACGTGCTCATCGACGCGACCGTCAAGCTCGAAGTGAACTGAAGAAGGTACTGAAGAATGTCTGTTCTCGAGATCCGCGACCTCCACGTGACGGTCGAGACGGATGCCGGCACCACGCCGATCCTCAATGGTCTGACGCTCACGATCCGCACGGGTGAGACCCACGCGATCATGGGCCCCAACGGCTCGGGCAAGTCGACGCTCGCCTACACGATCGCCGGACACCCCAAGTACAACGTCACGAGCGGCTCGATCACGCTCGACGGCGAGGACGTCCTCGCGATGTCGGTCGACGAGCGTGCCCGCGCGGGCCTGTTCCTCGCGATGCAGTACCCGGTGGAGATCCCCGGCGTCACCGTCACCAACTTCCTGCGCACCGCGAAGACCGCGATCGACGGCGAGGCGCCCTCGATCCGCACGTGGACGAAGGACGTCAAGGCGTCGATGAAGAACCTGCGCATGGACCCGAAGTTCGCGTCGCGCAACGTCAACGAGGGCTTCTCCGGCGGCGAGAAGAAGCGCCACGAGATCCTCCAGCTCGAGCTGCTCAAGCCGCAGATCGCCGTGCTCGACGAGACCGACTCCGGCCTCGACGTCGACGCGCTGAAGATCGTGTCGGAGGGCGTGAACCGCGCCAAGGCGGAGACCGACCTCGGTGTGCTGCTCATCACGCACTACACCCGCATCCTGCGCTACATCGCACCCGACTTCGTGCACGTCATGGTGAACGGGCGCATCGTCGAGGAGGGCGGCCCCGAGCTCGCCGACCGCCTCGAGGACGAGGGCTACGACCGCTTCCTGCCTGCGGGCGAAGTGGAGTCGGCCGAGGCCCCCGTCGGCAGCGAAGCGTAGGATCGACCTTATGACGGCGACGCTCACCCCTGAGAAGTACGACGAGGTGACCGAGGCTCTCAAGGACGTCATGGACCCCGAGCTCGGGATCAACGTCGTCGACCTCGGCCTCATCTACGATCTCGCATGGGACGACGAGAACGACGCGCTGGTCATCCACATGACCCTCACGTCGGCCGGGTGCCCGCTCACCGACGTGCTCGAGGAGCAGACGGCCCAGGCCCTCGACGACATCGTCGAGCGGTTCCGCATCAACTGGGTGTGGATGCCGCCGTGGGGCCCCGAGCGCATCACCGACGACGGGCGTGACATGATGCGCGCGCTCGGCTTCGCGATCTGACGTCTCCCTCGCACGAACCGGGATGGTCGCGCCGCGCGCCTGAACCTGCCACACTCCCCACATGGAGGCGAACAGGTCACGGCGGCTGAGCGGTATCGGGATTCTGCTGGTCTTGGGGCTGATCGCGACAGGCTGCACCTTCGCGCCGGCGGCGTCGCAGCCGACGCCGTCGTCCTCGCAGCCGGAGGTGAACGCGGATCCGAGCGTGGATTCGCTCGCCACGGTGACCGCCGATCAGGTCGACGCCGCGGTGAAGGATCTCCCCGACGCCGTGCGTGACGCGATGGACCTGTCCGGCACGCCGGGTGTCGGCGTGGGCGTGGTCTACGACGGCGAGGTCGTTTTCGCCGAAGGCTTCGGCGTGCGCGATGTCGATTCGGGTGACGCCGTGGATGCCGACACGGTGTTCGCGATGGCGTCGGTCTCGAAGTCGCTGGGGGCCACGGTCGTCGCCCGCGCGATCGACGAGGGCATCGTCACCTGGGACACGCCCGTCGCCGCGAACCTCGACGGCTTCACGCTCTCAGATCCCTATGCCGGCGAGAACGTGACGATCGCCGACATGTACGCGCACCGGTCGGGGCTGTACGAGCACGCCGGAGATGAGCTCGAAGAGATCGGGTACGACAGGGCCGAGGTGCTCGAGCGACTGCGCTTCGTGCCCCTCGAGCCGTTCCGGGCCGTCTATCACTACGGGAACTTCGACATCACGGCCGCCGGCGAATCGATCGCCCGCGCGGCGGGGGAGGACTGGGCGGACCTCTCGGAGCGCCTCCTCTACGCGCCGCTCGGCATGACCTCCACGTCGTCGCGCTTCGCCGACCTGGAGTCGCGCGAGAACCGCGCCCTCGGCCACATCCAGCAGGACGGTGAGTGGATCGTCAACCCCGAGCAGCGTCAGCCCGATGAGCAGTCACCGGCCGGCGGGGCGAGCTCGAGCATCGCCGACATGCTCACCTGGACGACGATGCTGCTCGCGGCCGGGGAGCAGGAGGGCGACGTCTTCATCGAGCAGTCCTCACTGCTTCCGGCGATGTCGCCGCAGATGATCATGGGCGCGCCCACCCAGTTCGGCGCGCGGGCGGGCGCGTACGGATACGGCTTCAACGTGTCGACGTCGGTGGGTGGCATGGTCGACGTCAATCACTCGGGCGCGTTCGCGATGGGGACCGGAACCATCGTGAAGATGCTCCCCGCTGCGGGCCTCGGCATCGTGGTGCTGTCCAACGCCGCCGCGAACGGCGTCGCAGAGGGCGTGGCCTCGCGGTTCATGGACATCGCGCAGTTCGGCGAGGAGCGGCGCGACTGGGTGACGTTCTGGAACGGCGTCTTCGAGCGGTTCAACGCGCCGTTCGGCTCGCTCGTGGGCGAGGAGCCGCCGAAGGACCCGGAGCCGGCTCGCACGCTCGCGGAGTACGCGGGCGCATACGCGAATGAGTACTTCGGCGCGGCCGAGGTGGCGATCGAGGGCGACGACCTCGTGCTGAGGCTGGGACCGACCGGCGAGTGGCCGCTCGAGCACTGGACGGGTGACGAGTTCGTCTTCCGCCCTTACAGCGAGAACGCGAACCCCGGGAGCATCTCGAAAGCGACCTTCACCGGCGACACCCTCGTCCTGGAGTACTTCGACCAGCACGAGCTCGGCACCTTCACACGGTGACTCACTCGGGGGCGCGATCGCCCCGGCTCGGTAGGGTCGAGGGGTGAGCGTCACCCCCCTTCGAGCCCTGCCCATCGACGAGCTGCGTCAGCGCACGAGCACGAAGTGGCGCAAGTACGGGGAGGACGTCCTGCCGTTCTTCGTCGCCGAGACGGACTACGCCCTGGCGCCGGCGATCACCGAGGTGCTGACGCGGGCCGTGCAGCTCGGCGACACCGGCTACACCCCGCCGGAGCCCGGCGTGCGCGAGGCGTTCGTGGGCTTCGCCGCTCGTCGCTGGGGCTGGAACGTCGATCCGGCCCACGTCTTCTGGACCGGCGACGTGATGATGGGCGTCGTCGAGATCCTCCGCCGCGTGATCGAGCCCGGCGACCGCGTCGTCGTGATGCCGCCGGTGTACCCGCCGTTCTACGACACCGTGGAGGAGGCGGGCGGCGTCGTCGAGCGCGTGCCGCTCGTCGAGGGATCCGACGGGTGGGAGATCGACCTCCTCGGCGTCGAGGCCGCGCTGGCCGGCGGCGCGCGGGCGGTGCTGCTGTGCAACCCGCACAACCCCACCGGCACCGTGCACACGCGCGAGACGCTGGCGGCGCTGGCCGACATCGCCGAAGGGTTCGGAGCGACCGTCATCAGCGACGAGATCCACGGGCCCCTGACCTACGCCCAGAAGCCGTTCACGCCCTTCCTCTCGGCGTCCGAATCCGCGGGGCGCGTCGGCTACGCGGTGACCAGCGCGAGCAAGACGTTCAACCTGGCCGGCCTCAAATGCGCCGTGATGGTGGCGGGTGGCGACCCCCAGGCCAAGGAGCTGCGTGCCCTGCCCTGGGAGGTCGAGTGGCGCACCGGCCTGTTCGGAGCGCTCTCGAACGTCGCCGCCTACTCGGCCGACAGCGACGAATGGCTGGCGAGCCTGCTCGCGGCCCTCGACGCGAACCGGATGCTGCTGGCCGACCTCCTCGCCGAGCACCTTCCCGAGGCGCGCTACCTGCCTCCCGATGCCGGCTTCCTGGCGTGGGTCGACCTCTCCGCATACGGCTGGGGCGAGAACCCCGCCGTCAAGGTGCTGCGCGATGCGAAGGTGGCGCTGCACCACGGCCCGCTGTTCGGCACCGAGGGCAAGGGCTACGTCCGCATCAACTTCGGCTGCGACCCCGACCTGCTCCGCGAGGCGGTGGAGCGCGTCGGCGCCCTGGCGCGATCGTGACGGCTGAGCCGGAGTCCGCGCCCGCCACCGGGATCTGGCAGGGCCGATTCGTCTGGGTGACCGTCGGCGCCGTCGCGCTCATCTTCCTGGCGGCGATGCAGTCGCTCGCCGTCACCACGGTGATGCCGGTGGTGAGCGCCGATCTCGACGGCGAGCGCCTGTACGCCGTGGCGTTCGCGGGCACCCTGGCGACCAGCGTCATCGGCATGGTCGCGGTCGGCGCGTGGTGCGACCGCGGCGGCGTGCTCGCCCCGCTCAGCACCGCCGTCGCGCTGTTCGTCGTGGGCCTGCTCATCGCCGGATTCGCCTTCACGATGCCGGCGCTGGTCGCGGGCCGCCTGGTGCAGGGCCTCGGCACCGGCGGGCAGACCGTGGCCCTCTACGTGGTCGTCGCCCGCGTGTACCCGGGCGCCATGCACGGCCGGGTCTTCGCCGCGTTCTCGGCGGCGTGGGTCGTCCCGTCGCTCATCGGCCCGTTCCTCGCCGGGGCCGTGACGGAGTTCCTGCACTGGCGGTGGGTGTTCCTCGGCGTCGCGGCGCTCACCGTCGTGGCGTTCGCGATGGTCGTCGCCCGGCTGCACGGACTCCCGCTCGACACCGATGAGCCGTCGACGGCCCGCATCGCCCCGCGCCTGGCGTGCGCGGTCGCGGTGGCGGTCGGCGCGCTCGGGCTCAGCCTCGCGGGCGAACTCGGAGCGTGGGCATGGGCGGCGGTGGCAGCATCCGTCGTCGTCATCGGCCTCGCGTCACGGCCCTTGCTGCCGCGCGGCACGCTCGTGGCCGCGAGAGGGCTGGCGAGCGTCGTGCTGATGCGCGGGCTGATCGCGGGTGCGCTGTTCGGCGCGGAGATCTACGTGCCGTATCTGCTGATCGACGGCTACGGGTTCTCGCCGACGTGGGCGGGGCTCGGGCTCACGGCCGCGGCGCTCGCGTGGGCAGTCGCCGCCGACGTGCAGGGGCGCTTCGGCGACCGCCTCGGCAACGCACGCATCACGCTCATCGGCACCGCGCTGCTCGTGACGGCGCTGCTCGTCGCGGGGGCGACCGCGCTCCTCGGGCTTCACCCCGCCGTGCTCATCGCGGGATGGGGTCTGGCGGGCGGCGGCATGGGTCTCATGTACCCGCGTCTGACCGTGCTGACGCTCGCGTACTCGACGCCGCAGAATCAGGGCTTCAACTCGTCGGCGCTGTCGATCTCGGACGCCGTCGGCTCGGCGTCCTCGATCGCGGTCATGGGCCTCGTCTTCACCGCGCTCGTGGGGACGGATGCCGGCTTCCCTGCGGTGTTCGGCATCGCCGTGGTGCTCGCGCTCGGCGCGCTGATCCCGGGCCTCAGGCTCGGGCACGCGCACGAGGCGGCGCGACGCGCCTGAGCCGGCGGAAGTGCGTCAGTTCTCCGCTCGACCCAGACGCCAGTAGCCCATGAACGCGACGGCGCGGCGGTCGACGCCGCGCTCGGTGACGAGGTGGCGGCGCAGGGCCTTGATCGCACCGGCCTCGCCGGCGAGCCACGCGTAGAGGCGCGCGCTCTTCAGCGCCGCCCCGCCCTTGGCCGTGCGCGGCACCTCCCACAGGATGTCGGTATCGATGTCGACCTCCTCGACGTCCGCGCCGGCGCCCGCGGGAACCAGTCGGGCCGCGGCATCCGTCACCGTCTCCACGAGGTGCGCGTGACGCTCGCCGTCCGCGCGCGCGCCGATGCGGTACTCGAACCCGGGATGCTGCGGGAAGTAGGCGGCGTCGTCGGCGTGCGGCAGCTCGACCGCGACCACTCCGCTGGCGTCGCGGGGGAGCTGCTCGAGGATCGCGGCGATCGCGGGCGCCGCGGTCTCGTCGCCGGCGAGCAGGATCGAGTCGACGCGGGCCGGGGGCACGAAGTCGATGCCGAAGCTCACGCCGCTGTGGGCGGTGGTCGGCGCGAAGATGAGCACCTCGTCGCCCACCTGCGCGCGATCGATCCAGTCGGAGGCGGGGCCGATCACGTCGTGCGAGACCATGTCGACGTCGACCTCGCTGAGGTGGTTGCGCACGTAGCGCGTCGTGTAGGTGCGGAACGGCAGGCGCTGCTCCTCGGGCAGCTCGCGCCACTGCGTGTACCAGTCGTCGCCGAGGGGCATCGCGTCGAGGCCGAGCGTGCGGGTGGGGAACACGATCTTGATGCGCTGGTCGAGCCCCGGGTCGCCGTAGTCGGCGAGGTCGCCGCCGCCGAAGGTGAAGCGGCGGAAGCTGGGCGTCACATCGGCGATGGCCGTCACGCGCGCACGGAAGAAGCGCGAGGGCGCGTCGGTGTCGGTCATCTTCAGGCTCCTGTCGGCAGGGGAGTGGGGGCCGCGGCGAGCGGGGCTGCGGCGGCGGACACGCGGGGCGACACGTGATGCCGGCCGCGGGGGAGGACGATGGGCGAGCCCGACACGGGATCGGGCACGACGAGAGCGTCGAGGTCGAAGACCTCGCGGATGAGCTCGCCGGTCATGACGTCGCCGGGTGCGCCGCTCGCGACGACGCGGCCGGACTTCAGGGCGAAGAGGTGGTCGGCGTACCGGGCCGCGAGGTTCATGTCGTGCAGGACCATCACGATCGTCGTGCCGCGGTCGCGGTTGAGGTCGGTGAGGAGGTCGAGCACCTCGACCTGGTGCGCGACGTCGAGGAAGGTCGTGGGCTCGTCGAGCAGCAGGATGTCGGTCTCCTGTGCGAGTGCCATCGCGATCCACGCGCGCTGGCGCTGTCCGCCCGACAGCTCGTCGACGGACCGGTCGGCGAGCTCCTCGATGCCCGTGGCGGCGAGCGCCTGCGCGACGACCTCGTAGTCGTGCGAGCTCCAGCGTGCCAGCAGCTTCTGGTGCGGGTGCCGCCCGCGACCGACGAGGTCGGCGACGGCGATGCCCTCGGGAGCGATCGGGCTCTGGGGAAGGAGCCCCAGGGTGCGCGCGATCTCTTTCGTCGCGCGGCCGTGCAGGGCCTTGCCGTCCAGGATGACCTGGCCGTCACGCGGCGAGATGAGACGCGCGAGCGCGCGCAGGAGGGTCGACTTGCCGCACCCGTTCGCGCCCACGATCGCGGTGATCCGACCGGGCGGGATCACGAGGTCGAGACCCTCGACGATCGTGCGGTCACCGTACGACAGCGTCAGGCGCTCCGCCGACAGGCTGTGGGATTCGGTCATAGCGAGCCTCCGGAGCGGTTCGTCCTGATGAGGAGGTAGATGAGGAAGGGTGCGCCGAGCACGCCGGTGACGACCCCGACCGGGTAGCGGCTGTCGAATGCGAACTGTCCCAAGAGGTCCGACAGCTGCACCAGGAGCGCGCCGACGAGGGCGGACGGCAGCAGCAGCGAGCCGCCGGGGCCGACGATGCGCGCCGCGATGGGGCCGGCCATGAATGCGACGAACGCGATCGGACCGGTGGCGGCTGTCGCGAACGCCAGCAGCGCGACCGCCGCGACGATCACCACCACTCGCGTGCCCTGAAGACGGACGCCGAGGCTCGCGGCCGCGTCGTCGCCGAGGCGCAGGACATTCAGGTCGCGACCCTTCGCCAGCAGCGCAGGCACGAGCACGACGCTCGCGATCGCGAGCGGGAGCACCGTGGACCAGGTCGCTCCGTTCAGGCTCCCGGTCAGCCAGCGCATCGCCGCCTGCAGGTCGTAGGCGGGGGCCTTGGAGAGCACGTAGGTGACCGCCGCGTCGAGCATGGCGGCGACGCCGATGCCGATGAGGATCAGGCGCGTGCCGGCGAATCCGCCCTTGTTCGAGAGCAGGTAGATGGCGAGGGCGGTCGCGAGGCCGCCCACGACGGCGAGCACGGACACCGCGGTCTCGCTGAGCGACAGGATGACGATGCCGAACACCGCCGCCGCGCTCGCACCGGCGGTGATGCCGATGATGTCGGGCGACGCGAGCGGGTTGCGCAGCATCGTCTGGAACGTCACGCCCGCGATGCCGAACGCGAATCCCGCGAGGATCGCGAGGACCGCGCGCGGGAGGCGCAGCTCGCCGACGGTGAACGAGGCGCCGGGGACGGCCTGCCCGAGGATGACACGGACGACCTCGTCGAGGCCGTAGAACGTCTGCCCGATCATGAGCGACGCGACGAAGACCAGCACGACGCCGGCCGCGAGGGCGGCTGTCACGACGACGCGGCGACGGCTGCGGCGCCGTCGTCCGGCGATGACCGCCTGCGCAGCGGGACGGAGGAGGGTGTCGGCGCTCACAGCTCTCGCACCTTCTGCCTGCGGACGATCCAGATGAAGAACGGGGCGCCGACGAGCGCCGTGAGGATGCCGACCTCGATCTCGTCCGGCCGGGCGATGACCCGGCCGACGATGTCGGCGGCGACGAGCAGCACCGCTCCGGCGACCGCCGAGAACGGGAGCAGCCAGCGGTGATCGGTGCCGACGAGCAGACGGCACAGGTGCGGGATGATCAGGCCCACGAAGGCGATCGGACCCGCGATGGCCACCGCAGCACCGCACAGGATGACGGCGCCCGCCGACGCGATGAGCCGGGTGCGCAGGACGTGCTCGCCGAGGCCCGTCGCGACGTCGTCGCCGAGCGCGAGCGAGTTCATGCCGCGTGCGCAGACGAGGGTGATCACCGCGCCGACCGCCAGGATGGGGAGGATCGTCGCGATGCGATCCCAGGTCGCGCCGCCGACCCCGCCGATCTGCCAGAACCGGAAGGTCTCGAGCAGATCGACGCGGGGGAGGAGCACCGCGCTCACGAGCGACATGAAGGCGGCCGAGGTCGCGGCACCTGCGAGCGCGAGCTTGAGCGGCGTCGCGCCGCCCCGGCCGAGGGAGCCGACCGTGTAGACGAAGACGGGGGGGGCGCCCCCGGCCGTGGGTGGGGGCGGCCGGGAAGGGGGGGGGGGCGGC
>NZ_JBKFBD010000049.1:0-19169 GCF_053345975.1 Microbacterium sp. C23T
GGGAACAGCCGGCCGCCGCGGGGGGCGCGGGGGCGCCCGTTCGAAAGCGAAGCGCTGGGCGTCAGTTGTTGCCGCGCGCGATCGCGAGGATGCGCAGGATCTCGAGGTACAGCCAGACGACGGTCACCATGATGCCGAACGCGCCCAGCCAGCCGAACTGACGGGGAGCACCGTTGCGGACGCCCTGCTGGATGTTGTCGAAGTCGAGCACCAGGGAGTACGCCGCCATGATCACGACGAACACACCGATGAGGACGCCCCACGGGATGCCGAAGAGCGGGCTCTTCTCGCTCAGCAGGCCGAACGCGCCACCGGCGATCGGGACGTTGAAGAGCATGAGGAAGATGTTCACCAGCGAGAACACCAGGTAGCCGATCATCGCGATCATGAACACCTTGGTGGCGCGCTTGGAGGCGCGGATCTTGCCGCTTGCGAACAGAGCGAGGGTCACACCGACGACCGCGAGCGTTGCCAGGGTGGCCTGGACGACGATGCCCGGCCACAGGAACTCGAAGAAGGCCGAGATGGCGCCGACGAAGAGGCCCTCGAAGGCGGCGTAGCCGAAGATCAGCGCCGGGCGGATCTTCTTGCGCGAGGTGAAGATGACGACCATCGCCAGCACGAAGCCGCCGAGCGCACCGATCATCCAGGGGAGGATCGACGGGTTCGGGTTTGTCGGCGTGACACCCGCCATCGTCCACACCCAGCCGACGGTGGCGGTGACGAGAAGGATGGCGAAGAGGCCGACGGTCTTCCAGATGGTGTCTTCGTACGACATGCGGCCGGTCTCGACGGCACCCGCGGACGGTGCCGCGTACATGCCTTCGAGCTGCGCCTGAGCCGCAGCATCCGTTCCGGCGCGCTGCGCCGTCGCGAACTGCGACTGCCCGCCCAGGTTCGCCGCCTGCGAACCGCCGGGGTAGGTCTGAACGGCCTTCGGGTCCTGGAAGGCCGGGTTGTTGAACGCGGGGTTGTTGAGGGCCACTGCTCTCACACTCCAATGTCAAGGGAATCCCAGCACGATGCTGTTGATCAACACTATCCGACCGGCCGTGACCGGGCACGGGTCGGCGCTGTGAGCTGACTATGAACGGTCCCCACGCCCCCTCCCGGCAACGCTGGCGCGTTGGCGGGAGCCTCCGGGCGCGTGGACCCAGCTGCGGCACCCGACACCTCGGGCGCTCGTGGTTACGCTGAAGCGGTGCCCCGTCGTCATCCGCTCGTGATCGGACACCGCGGTGCGCCCGGGTACCGGCCCGAGCACTCGCGCTCGTCGTACGCGCTCGCCTTCGAGATGGGCGTCGACGCGGTCGAACCGGATGTCGTGGTGTCGAAGGACGGCGTGCTGGTCGTGCGGCACGAGAACGAGATCTCGGGAACGACCGACGTGGCGACCCGGCCCGAGTTCGCCGACCGTCACGCGACGAAGTACGTGGACGGCGCCGAGCTGACCGGCTGGTTCACCGAGGACTTCACATGGGACGAACTGTCGACGCTGCGGTGCCGCGAGCGGATCTCGGACGTGCGGCCCACGAGCGCGAGCTTCGACGACGAGCAGCCCGTGCTGCGGCTGCGGGACGTGCTCGACGCGGCGCGCGACGCCTCGCTCGAGTTCGGCCGCGAGATCGGCGTCGTGCTCGAGATCAAGCACGCGACCTACTTCGCGTCGATCGGGTGGGATGTCGCCGCGCTCGTCGACGCCGAGCTCCGCGAGGCGGGCTGGGCGTCGGGCGAGCTGCCCCTCACCATCGAGTCGTTCGAGTCGACCGTGCTGTTCGCGCTTCAAGAACGCGGCATCCGTGGCTCCTACGTGTATCTGCTCGAGGACGCGGGGCGTCCGTTCGACCTCTTCAGCGCACACGGCAAGGCATCGTTGACGTACCGGCAGACCGCCGCACCCGGAGGGCTCGACGGGCTCGTCGGGCGCGTGGACGGGATCAGCGTCGACAAGCGCACCATCCTCCGCCCCGACCGGCTCGGCCGCACCGTCGGCCCGTCGCGCGTCGTCGCCGACGCGCACGACCGCGGGCTGCGCGTCTTCACGTGGACGTGTCGTCCCGAGAACAGGTTCCTCATCGGGCAGTTCCGCACGCGCGGCGGCCCGGCGTCGTTCGGCGACTGGGAGTCCGAGTGGGCGGTGATCCGCGAGGCAGGCGTCGACGGTGTCTTCGTCGACCACCCCGATCTCGGTGTGGAGTTCTTCCGCGCCTGAGCTCGCGGCCGGGCCGGGTGGCGCGACACGCCGCTTCGCTCGCGGGATGCGGCGTGTCTTGACACTCCCCGTCTCATCAACGCGGCCGAGCCGCGCGGGCTCGCTAGGGTGGGCGCGTGAGCATGCCGAGTCCGGCCCCTCAGGCCCCAGGAATCCCCGCCGAGCCCGGCATCGTCGTGCAGGGCGCGCGTCGCGCGTTCGGCGAGGTGCAGGCCGTCCGCAACGTCACACTGCGGGCGCAGGCCGGCCGGGTCACCGGCCTCGTCGGCCCGAACGGCTCGGGCAAGACCACGCTGCTGCTGATGCTCGCGTCGCTCCTGGCACCCGATGCCGGCTCGATCCGAATCGACGGCGTCGACCCCGTCACCGACCCGCAGGCGGCCAGGGCGCTGCTCGGCTGGATGCCCGACGCGCTCGGCGCCTGGAACTCGCTCACGTCGCGCGAGACGCTGGCGGTCACAGCGAGGCTGTACGGGATGCCGCGGGCCGAGGCATCCGTCCGCGCCGACGTCCTTCTGGGTGAGGTCGGCCTGGTCGATCTCGCCGACGCCCCCGCCCGCGTGCTGTCACGGGGGCAGAAGCAGCGCCTCGGACTCGCGAGGGCACTCGTGCACGACCCCCGCGTGCTGCTGCTCGACGAGCCGGCGTCGGGTCTCGACCCCCAGGCCCGCATCGACCTGCGGCTGCTGCTGCGGCGGTTCGCCGCCGAGGGGCGCACCGTGCTGGTGTCGAGCCACATCCTGTCCGAGCTCGAGGAGGTCGTCGACGACGCCGTCTTCCTCATGGCCGGCGTGACCGTCGACCCCGCCCGCGTCGAGGCGGCTTCGCGCCGCGCGCGCCCCTGGCGGGTGCGGCTGGCGGGGGCTGAGGCATACGTCGCCGTCGAGCAGGTGGCGGGCGCGCTGCGGATCCCGGCCGAGAGCCTGGGCGTCGACCGCCGCGATGTCGTGGTGTCGTTCGAATCGGAGGATGCCGCGGCCGCCGGGCTGCGCGACCTCGTCGGCGCCGGACTCGACGTGGTGGAGTTCGCGGCCGCACAGGGTGCGCTCGAGCGCACGTTCCTCGACCTCGGCGACGGACGACCGCCCCAAGACCCACCGCCGTCCGAACCTCCGGCACCGGGCGAGGACGAGAGCGAGGCGACGTCGTGAGCGGTCAGCGACTCGGCACCATCGTCGGCCTCGAGCTGACGCAGCGCACCCGCAGCATCGCCTGGTACGTGCTGCTCGGCGTCTTCGCCGTGCTGCTGGCGATCGTGACCGGGCTCTCGTTCCTCGCGTGGGGGACGGCGTACCGGCCGGGCGGGGCGATCTACTCCACGATCGTCTACATCACGCTGCTGCTGGTGGTGCTCGTCTCGCCGACGCTGAGCGGCAACGCGATCAACGGCGACCGGGATGCCGCGACCCTCGCACCCGTCCAGGTCACGCTTGCGACGACCCTCGAGATCCTGATCGGCAAGTTCCTCGCCGCCTGGGTCACGGGCCTCGCGTTCGTCGCGGTGTCGGTGCCGTTCCTGGTGCTCGCGACACTCGGGGGCGGGGGAGTGCCGGCGACGATCACGGTGTCGCTGCTGGTGCTGGTGTTCGAGGTGGGCATCATCTCGGCCATCGGCGTGGCACTCAGCGGCATCCTGTCGCGTCCGCTGTTCTCGGTCGCGACCACGTACCTCGTCGTCGCGGCGCTCGTCATCGGCACGCTCATCGCATTCGCACTCGTCGGCATGACGATGCGGTCCGAGGTGACGAGCCACTATCGCTCGATCGAGTACGACCAGTACTCCGGCGACGGCTTCCCGTGCATGCCCGGCGAGACGCCGAGCGACGAGTACCCGTGCGACGACGACATCGAGGTGCGGTGCGGCGAATGGCAGACCTCGACGTACGACCAGCCGCGGTTCGATCAGGTGTGGTGGCTGCTGGCGGCGAACCCGTTCGTGATCCTGGCCGACGCGACGCCCACGCAGTACGACGAGTACGGCAATCCGAACGACCTGTTCGGCCAGATCAAGTTCGGCGTGCGCGCGGCTCAGCAGCCACCGGAGCTCGAGCAGCGCTGGGACGACTGCGCCCCGAGACCCCAGGACGATCAGCGCACCCCGGCCGAGGTCATCGACCAGTCGACGCCGAGCTGGTTCGTCGGCATGACGCTGCAGCTGCTGCTCGCGGCGGGTCTGATGTGGTGGGCGTGGGCGCGCACGCGCACCCCCGCCGGCCGTCTGCCGGCGGGGACGCGCATCGCGTAGAAGCGGAGTTCTGGACGCGTTCGCGGAGTGGGGTCAGCGCACGAGCGCGAGACCGCCGGTCCAGCCGATCTGCTCGCCCACGGCGAGGGTCAGCTGGAGGAAGCCGACCGACTCGAGCTCGTGGGCGCGGGACAGCGCGCCCGCGTCGACGGCCACGAGCCCGCCCGCGGTGATCGCGGCGATGAGGCCGGCCTTGGCGTCGGCGTCGTCGCCCGCGACGAGCACCGTGGTGGTGGCGTCGCCCTCGCGCCCGCTCACGAGCGTCGCGGCGAAGTTGGTGTTGAAGGCCTTGAGGACCTTCGCCTCGGGGAGCGCGGACTGCAGCTCCGCGGCCGCCGAGCTGCCGGCGGGCACGACGAGGGCGTCGAAGGTCGAGAAGTCGAGCGGGTTCGTGATGTCGACGACCGTCTTGCCGGCGAGCTGCGGGCCGTACGCGGCGGCGATCTGCGCGAGCGCCGGGTAAGGCACGGCCAGCACGACGATGTCGCCGTTCACCGTGGCGCCGGTATCGGCGCTGCTGATGTGCTGGATGTCGGCGCCGCCCCGGGCGAGCACGCCGCTGATGGCCTGGCCCATGTTGCCGTTTCCGAAGATCGTGATCGTGGTCATGGCTGTTCTTCTCCTGTCGGACGAATTGCTTGTAGCTTCAAGCATCTGAGAGAGATAACTCGCTTGTCGCCACAACTATTCCTAGAATCGGAGAATGAGCAGACCGCGGTTCTACACGGGCGACGAGCAGGACACCTGGGTGCCGTTCGCCGCACTCCTCGAACTGCTCCCGCGCGAACTCGACGCCCAGCTCCTGCGCGACGAAGACCTCACGCACTTCGACTACTTCGCGCTGTCGATGCTGTCGAACGCCGACGACCACCGCCTCCAGATGAAGGAGCTCGCGTCGATGACGAATGCGACGCTCCCTCGCCTGTCGCATGTGATCTCCCGGCTCGAGGCGCGCGGCCTGGTGCGCCGGGAGCGCAACGCCTCCGATGCGCGCGCCACCGACGCCGTCATCACCGCCGACGGCCGCCGCAAGGTGCTCCAGGCGACCCCGGGCCATGTCGAGACCGTGCGCTCCCTTCTGCTCGACGTGATCACGCCCGAGCAGGCGGAGCAGCTGCGGGAGATCACCGCGGCTGTGCTCGCCCGGCTCGACCCCGACGGTCGGATGGCGGCGAGCCGCCCGCGCTGAGCCGCCAGGTCGGCAACTGCTGCAGATTCCTGCAGGGGCGGCGTCGCGCGACGCAGCATGTGCCGGAAACTGCAGCGCTCGCGGCATCCGGAGCGTTCACCCGATGCACCCCGGGCGTTCATCGACATCGAGGCGCGCGGCCCCGACGATGGATCGACCGGCACCGGCGCCGACAGTGACCGGCCGGAACGAAGGTTTCCGGCTTCCGTCCGTCGTCCCTCCCCCCGAGAGGTGCCACATGACCCTTCGCGTGCTGTCCCTGTACGAAGGCTTCTTCGCCGGCGGGGCGAGAATCCTTCACTCCGATGTCGTCGCCGGGCTCCATGCTGGCGGCGAGCAGTCCCATGCGGTGCTGTCGCTGTCGGCGCAGGCGCGCCGGGACGCCACCGTCCAGTTCGTCCACGACGACCCCCGCTACCAGCGGCTCGCCGCGGCGGGTGTCGAGATCATGGCGCTCGGCGGCACGGCCGGCGCGGATCCGATGGATCCGTCCTCGTTCCGCGAGCTCGACCTGCACCGCGCCGCCGAGGCGATCGCGCAGGCGGATGTCGTGCTCTCGCTCAAGGAGCAGCCGCTCGGTCTGCTGCTGGCGCTACGCGCCCACGGGCTGATGCCGTCGGTGCCCGTCGCCGCCTGCCTGCACCGGTCAGATCCGACCCACTCCGGACCCGCCCTCGGATGGCTCCGTGAGGCGGCCGAGACCGGACTCCTCAGCGCCACGATCTCGTGCGCGCGCTCGACCGACGAGGCCTACGCGCGGCACCTGCCGCTCGGTCTCGATCGAAGGATCGTGCCGAACGGCATCGACATCGACGTGTTCGGTCCGGCCGCGGACGACGTCGAGAGCACCGCGCTGCGCGCGAGCCTCGGCATCCCGCTCGGCGCTCCCGTGGTGCTCCTCGCCGCCCGCTTCGATGCGATGAAGGACCCGGGGCTGTTCCTCCGTGCGGCCGCGCGCCACGCCGCAGCGCGGCCGGATGTGCACTATGTGCTGTGCGGCGCGGGCATGACCTGCGACAACGAAGGCTTCGCTTCGCTGCTCGTGGTCCCCACGGCCCCTCCACTCGCCGCTGGCGCGTCGAGCGGAGCCTCCGGCCGCGTGGGCCCAGCTGCGGCCCCGGCCGATCGCGTGCACGCCCTGGGCATCCGCGGCGACATGCCGGCGCTGTACCGGATCGCCGACATCGTCGCGCTCACGAGTGCGTACGGGGAAGCATCGCCGCTGTGCCTGCTCGAGGGGGCGGCGTCGGGCGCGACACCCGTCACCACCGACGTCGGCGACGCGGCGCGGAGTGTCGAAGGGTTCGGGCTCGTGACGCCGCGTGATCCCGACGTCATCTCCGCCGCGTGGGAGGTCGTGCTGCACGATCGGGCACGCTACCGCGATGCCGCGCTCGCCGCCCGCCCGACCCTGTCGCGCGGCCGGATGATCGACGAGTACCGCCTGGCGATCGAGAGCCTGGCCGAGCGCCGCCGCCTCGCGGCGTGAACCGCCGCTCGGGTCAGGCGTAGAAACCGTCGCGCAGGTTGATGCCGTGCTCGACCCAGACCTTGAGCGCGGCGAGCATGCCGGTCCAGCCCTCGCAGTTGCCGAACGCGCTCTTGGCGCCGTCGGCGTTCGCCTGCCAAGCCGACTCGGTGATCGTCACGAGCGTGCGCGCGCCGTCGTCGACGGGCTCGAACTCGAACGTGGTCGTCGTCTCGGCTTCCACGCCGGCTCGTGCCTCCCAGCGGATGACGAGCCGGCGCGGCGGGTCGGACTCGACGACGGTCACGGGGAAGCGGCCGGGGAAATCGGCGAAGTCCCACGTGACGTCGGCACCCTGCTCGAGCCGGCCGTGCGCCCCTCCGGTCGTGAAGTAGCGCGACAGCTGCTCGGGGTCGGCGACGGCCTCGTAGACCTCTGCGACGGGTCGCGCCACGCGCCCCGACACGGTGAACGACAGTGCGGTGAGTTCTTCAGACATGTTGTAGTTTTATAACATGATGGATGTTGAGCACAAGGGGTCCGACGACGACCTGGTGTTCAAGGCGCTTGCGGCGCCGCTGCGCCGTCGCATGCTGGATGCGCTGAAACAGGAGCCGCTCACGACGGGGGCACTGTGCGCCCGCTTCCCCGAAGTCGACCGCACCACGGTGCTGCAGCATCTGCGCGTGCTGGAACGGGCCGAGCTCGTGACCGGCCGGAAGATCGGCCGCGAACGCCACCTGGCCCTCGCGCCCGTGCCGATCAAGCGCATCCACGACCGCTGGATCGGCGAGTACGCCCGGGCCGCGGTCGACCTGCTCGATCGCCTCGGGGACTGACGTGGGGCGCGGGGCAGGGTTCTGCGCCGCGTTCGGAGCGTTCCGTCTCGCTCGTTCCTCGCTCGCTCAACGACCGGGCGCGGCGTTACGCGAGGCGCTCCCGCACCACCCGTGCCGTCGCGGTGGGGTCGGGCCGGTGCATGACCGATTCCGGCACGACGACGAGCTCCGCACCGTCGATGGCATCGGCGAGGCGATCGGAGGAGCCGATCAGGAACGGGAAGGTCTGCGCGCCGCGCAGGACGGTGACCGGCACTCGGACCGCGAGCATCTCAGGGCTCGGCGTCGACGCGTCGCGTGTGAGGTTGGTGTCGTACACGGTCGACTGCGCGAGCGGCAGCAGCGCGGCGAACTGATCGCTCGCGCGGATGCCGTCGACCATCTCCTTCGGCAGCCCCACGCCCTCGAGCTGGAAGGTGACGATCGCATCGTCGAGCCGGCCCTCGTCGACGGCCAGCTGCAAGCGCTCGGCCAGGTCGTCCGCCGGCTCATCCTCACCGAAGTGCAGCGGGGGCTCCGACAGGAACAGCGCTCGCACGGGCACGCCCCGCGAGGCCGCGACCAACCCGAGCACCGCGCCCGACGAGTGGCCGAGCACGGCCGCGTCGCCGCCGACCGCATCGATCACCGCCGCCAGGTCCTCGACCTCCCGGTCGGGTGTCGATCCGCGTGCGTCACCGCTCGAGCCGCGCGCGCGGCGGTCCCACGTGACCGCTCGGAAGCCGGCATCCGCCAACGCCGTCGCCAGTCCTGCGGCATCGGCGGCCGTCGACATGGCGCCGTTCACGATCACGACGACCGCGCCGTCTCCGGTCTCGTCGTACGCGATGGGGGTTCCGTCCGCAGAGGTCACGGTGTTCATGGGCGCCAGCCAACCACGGGCGTCCGACATGCGACAGGGGCGCAGCATCCACGATTCCGACAACGTCCTCGATCGAGGACCTGAGCCGAGTCGAGGACCTGAGTCAGGTATTTCGTCCGCAGCTCGGCAATCGTCCTCAATTGAGGATCGAGAGTCCCCACCCGTGGGCAGCTGCGGAGCAGCTTCGTCCGCGCGCGGTGGATGCATGTCTCGGCACGGGTGTCAACCACATGGGCGGGTGGGGCACGCGAAGCGCACCCTGGCGGCATGAAGCACGTGACGTACGCAGACAAGGCGCTCTTCCTCGATGACGAGTCCGCCGACTGGCTCATGGAGTATGCGCGTGCACTCGGCGTGGCAGGGCAGACCGATTCGATCTCGCTGCACGCGATCGGGCTGGACGGCAACGAGGTCGAGGCGACTTTCCTGCTGAACTCCAGCACCGAGCTGGTCACGCAGACCACCCAGAATTCGCTCGATGCTCCGTCGAATGACGAGGCCGTCGGCTACATGCAGGAACGGACGCGCCTGATCGTGTCGCCGCCGCCCGCCCGTATGGTGGACGACCCGTTCGACACCGTGTGAGCGCGGTGGCTGTCAGCGCGACCGGATCGCGAGGAACCGGATCGGCACCTCGATGAGCTCGACGGGGCCGTGGGCGGCCTCGCCGTCGAGGAGCAGCGCGTCGCCGGGCTCCATCTCGTACTCGTAGCCGCCGTGCCCGTACTTCATGCGCCCCTCGAGCATGTACAGGAACTCGGTGCCCGGGTGCTGGAAGAGCGGGAACACGTTCGAGGCATCGGTGAGCGTCACGAGCGTCGGCTCGAGCGCGTTCGGGGTGTCTTTCAGCACGCCGAGCATCCGGTACAGATGCCCGTGCTGTGTGCCGCTGCGGACACTGACGCTGCCGGCGCCGGCCTTGGTGAACGAGGCCTCGCGGTCGCTGGCCGAGCCCCGGAACAGCGCCGTGACCGGGATGCCGAATCCGTCGGCCAGGCGCTGCAGCGTCGTGAGCGAGCACGAGGTCGTCGCCGACTCGATCTTCGAGATCATCGCCTTCGAGAGTCCGGTGCGCGCCGCGAGGTCGGCCGCCGAGATGCCCTGCTCGGCGCGGTAGCGCCGCACTTGCTGGGCGATGATCGGCTCGAGCACGCCTCCCGCGCCGTCTACTCCGGGGATCGCGGCACTCACCTCGCCATCATATGGCGGGTGTCCGCGGCGACCCCGGCGCCCGGTGCAGCGAGGCGCTGCAGCACGTCGGCCAGCGCGACGGCCCCGACTTCGGCATCCGCGTCCTCCACCAGCTCCTCGGGGGAGTGCGAGATGCCGGTCGGGTTGCGGACGAACAGCATCGCGGTGGGGATGGATGCTGCGAGCACACCCGCGTCGTGACCAGCACCCGTGCCGAGCTCGGGGGCGTCGGCGAGCGTCGCGCGGAGCGTGTCGCGCAGGCCGAGGTCGAAGTCGACGGTGGGGCTGAGCGACTCCTCGCGGACCTCGGCGCGACACCCCTCCTCGACGGCTGCCGCGAGGACGCGGTCGCGGGCCTCCGACACGAGCGCCGCCGTCACGAGGTCGTCGGGGTGGCGGATGTCGATCCAGAAGCGCACCTGCGACGCGATGACGTTCGTGCCGCCGGGCACCGGTTCGAGACGACCGACCGTCGCACGCGCGTCGGGCGTGCGGCGGGCGAGGTCGCGGATCTCGACGACCATCCGCGCGGCGGCGACCATCGGGTCGCGCCGGTCGTCCATGAGGGTCGTGCCGGCGTGGTTGCCCTGGCCGTCGACGGTCACGCGCCAGCGGCCGTGGCCGAGGATCGACGAGGCGATCGCGAAGGGCTGACCGAGGTCGATGAGCCCGCGGCCCTGCTCGACGTGCAGCTCGACGAACGACGAGATGCGCGCGAGCCGCTCGGGGTCGGGGCCGACGTGCGCGGGGTCCAGGCCGTCGCGGCGCAAGGCGTCGGCGAACGTGTCGCCCTCGCCGTCGGTGAGCGCCAGCGCGCGCTCGGGGCTGATCGCACCGCTCATCAGGCGCGAGCCCAGGCACGCGACGCCGAAGCGCGAGCCCTCCTCTTCGGGGAA
The DNA here is from genome assembly GCF_053345975.1 of Microbacterium sp. C23T. NCBI lineage: Bacteria > Bacillati > Actinomycetota > Actinomycetes > Micrococcales > Microbacteriaceae > Microbacterium > Microbacterium sp. C23T. The sequence continues at coordinate 10,903 of NZ_JBKFBD010000049.1, forward strand.
GACCGCGATGCCGATCGGGCGCTCGGTTACCACGGATCGCGACCGCAGCAGATCCACGGCGGCGAGAGCGGATGCCACGCCTAGGGGTCCGTCGTAACCGCCCCCGCCGGGCACCGAGTCGAGGTGGCTGCCCGTGATCACGGCGTCGGCGGTGCTGCCGCCGGGGTTCCACCACGCCCACATCGTGCCGTTGCGGTCGCGCTCGAGATCGAGGCCCCGCGCCTCGGCGTGCCCCGTGAACCACTCGCGGAGCTCGCGGTCGGCGTCCGAGTATCCGGCGCGGCTGAATCCGCCGCGCGTCGGGTCTGCGCCGACTCCTGCGATCTCGCGCAGCATCCCCGCGACGCTCATGCGTCGGCCAGTGCCGCGAGCGGGCGGAACCGCGCGACCCCCGAGTCTGAGCCCGTGACGAGACGCGCGGTGAGCTCGCCCAGCAGGGGCGCGAACTTGGCACCGTGGCCGGAGCACGGCGACAGGATGGTCACGCCGCCGACGCGGTCGATGATGAACTCATCGGCCGGAGCGTTCGTGAACAGGCACGTCGTCTCGGCGTACGGCTCGGGCACGAGCCCGGGCAGGGCCTCGGCGACATACTGGACGAGGCGCTCGCGGCGCGCCGGGTCGACGACGCGGTCGTGCTCGAGCGCCGAGCCGATGACGCGGCCGCCGTTGTACTCGGCGACCTTCTGCCCGCGGAAGTCCGCATCGCGTCCGCCCGGCAGACCGTACACCTGGATGTCGGACCGCTTGTTGATGAAGGTCGGCCACACCGTTTCGCGGTCGCGATACGGGAAGTGCAGCGCCTGCTCCTGCCGCACCTCCAGCCTCGGGAACGCGTCGAGCGCTTCCTGCGGCAGGCCGAGCCCGCCGAGCAGCGCCGGCAGCCAGCCGCCCGCCGCCACGACGACCTGCGACGCGACGAACGAGTCACCCGACTCCGACTCGACGAGGTAGTCGTCCCCGTGCGGCAGCACGCGGGCGGCCGCCCAGTTCTGCCGCAGCTCCGCACCCGCGGCGACAGCGAGGGCGACCATCGTCTTCACCGTCTCCTCGGCGTCGATGACGCCGGCATTCTCGTGCCAGAGCACCGGGCCGTCGAACGCGAAGCCCGCCCAGCGGTCGCCGGCCTCGGCGGCGGTGAGCAGTTCGTGGGCGATGCCCGCGTCGGCGAGCACGCTCGCGAGCGCCGCGGGGTCGCGGGTGGCGCCGTAGTCCAGCGAGCCGGTCGGCGTGATGAGGCGCTCGCCGCGGAGGTCCTCGAGCTCGTCCCAGCCGCGCCGCGCCTCGACCATGAGCCCGGTGTAGAACGGGTCGGGGTAGGTGTAGCGCAGGATCCGTGCAGAGCCGTGCGAGCTGCCCCACTCGCTCGCGGGAACGCTGCGCTCGAGGATGACGACGTCATGTCCACGGCGGGCGAGCTGCCACGCCGTGGCGGCGCCCGCGAGGCCGGCGCCGATGATCGCGATCGGGTGAGTGGACATTCAGGGCCTTTCAGGTGTGCGGCTCGTCGCCGGACGGGGTGAGGTCGAAACGCGCGATAAGCGCGGACTCGCAGCGGATGCGGCGTTCGCGCGGGCTCTGCAGCAGGGCGCTGCCGGGCGGGAGCGGCAGGTCGTCGACCGTCGCCGCTCCGGCCAGCAGCACGGTGAGGGTCGTCGTCGGATCGACGCGCACCGTGCCGCGGTGCAGTTCGACGCGGTACGCGGGTTCCGCGAGCCCGCGTTTGACCATGAGGTTCACGACCGAGACACCGCCGCGATCCGCGGTCGCGACGACGCGGGCCTCGCCGCGGAAACGGATGCCGCGCTCCCGCGTCACCCGTCGCTCGACGCCGTCGACCGCCAGGGTGACCGTGGGCGCACTCAGCGGGATGAGCACGCGGTCGATGCCGGGGAACGCCGAGAACGGCATCCGTCCCCGCAGCTCCGCGATGCTCAGCCGCCACGCGAGGCGCTTCGCGAGCACCCGCGTGACGCCGAGGCCGTTCGCCCACGACTCCGGCGAGGCGTCGGCGGGCGTGACCACATCCAAGTCAGCGAGTGCGCCCAGGTCGAGGGACATGGCGTCAGCTGCGCCCGGGGATCCAGGATGTGCCGGCCAGCGGCACGCCCGCCATCGCCGCGGACTCGACAGTGAGGGCGACCAGGTCCTCGGGCTCGAGGTTGCGCACGTGCGACTTGCCGCACGCGCGGGCGATGGTCTGCGCCTCGAGGGTGAGCACGCGGAGGTAGTTCGCGAGCCGGCGTCCGGCGGTGACCGGGTCGAGGCGGGCCGAGAGCTCCGGATCCTGCGTCGAGATGCCCGCGGGGTCGCGTCCGTCCTGGAAGTCGTCGTAGAAGCCGGCCGCAGAGCCGAGCTTCGCGTACTCATCGGCGTAGCGCGGGTCGTTGTCGCCCAGGGCGATCAGGGCCGCAGTGCCGATGGCCACAGCATCCGCTCCCAATGCCAGCGCCTTCGCGACGTCGGCGCCGCCCCGGATACCGCCCGACACGATCAGCTGCACGCCGGTGCGGTGCATGCCGAGCTCCTGCAGCGCCTGGACGGCGGGCCCGATGGCCGCGAGCGTCGGGATGCCGACGTGCTCGATGAACACCTGCTGCGTCGCGGCGGTGCCGCCCTGCATGCCGTCGAGCACGACGACGTCGGCGCCCGCCTTCACCGCGAGCGCGGTGTCGTAGTACGGCCGCGAGGCGCCGATCTTGACGTAGATGGGCTTGCGCCAGTCGGTGATCTCGCGGATCTCGGCGATCTTGATGGTGAGGTCGTCGGGTCCGGTCCAGTCGGGGTGGCGGCTCGCCGAGCGCTGGTCGATGCCGACGGGGAGCGTCCGCATGCCCGCCACGCGCTCGGTGATCTTCTGGCCGAGCAGCATCCCGCCGCCGCCGGGCTTGGCGCCCTGGCCGAGCACGATCTCGATCGCGTCGGCCTTGCGCAGGTCGTCGGGGTTCATGCCGTAGCGCGACGGCAGGTACTGGTAGACCAGCGTCTTGGACTGGCCGCGCTCCTCGGGCGTCATACCGCCGTCGCCGGTGGTCGTCGACGTGCCCGCCTCGCTCGCGCCTCGGCCGAGCGCCTCCTTGGCGTTGGCGGACAGGGCGCCGAAGCTCATGCCCGCGATGGTCACCGGGATGTCGAGGTGGATCGGCTCGAGCGCGTTGCGCGCGCCGAGGGTGACGTCGGTGGCGCACTTCTCGCGGTACCCCTCGAGCGGGTACCGAGACATGCTCGCCCCGAGGAACAGCAGGTCGTCGAAGTGGGGGAGTGCGCGCTTGGCTCCCCACCCGCGGATGTCGTAGATGCCGGTGTCGGCGGCGCGCTGGATGTCGGCGATGGTGGCGCGGTCGAAGGTCGCGGATTCGCGGAGGCCGAGCGCGGCGAGATCTTGGGTCATGGTGTGCTCCAGGTGTTGCGAAGGGTCAGTACGAGCCGGCGTTGTCGACCTTGAAGTGGTACAGGTTGCGCGCCGAGCCGTAGCGGCGGAACTCCTCGGGTCGCTCACTGCGGCCGGCGCGCTCGAGCAGATCGGCCAGTTCGGCGAGGTGCTCGGGGCGCATCTCCTTCTCGACGCAGTCGGCGCCGAGCGAGGCGACTTCGCCGCGTACGTAGAGGCGGGCCTCGTAGATCGAGTCGCCGAGCGCCTCGCCGGCGTCGCCGCAGACGACGAGGCGGCCGGCCTGCGCCATGAAGGCCGACGCGTGGCCGATGCTGCCTCCCACGACGATGTCGACGCCCTTCATCGAGATGCCGCAGCGGGCGCCGGTGTTGCCGTCGACGATCACGAGCCCACCATGGCCGGTCGCGCCGGTGGACTGCGAGGCATCGCCGGTCACGTGCACGACGCCCGACATGATGTTCTCGGCGAGCCCGACCCCGGCACTGCCGTGCACGGTGGCCGTGCCGGTCTGGTGCATGCCGGCGAAGTAGTAGCCGACGTCGCCCTCGACCGTCACGGCGATGTCGGCTGTGATGCCGACCGCGATGTTGTGGCTGCCGACCGGGGACGCGACGACGAACGCGTCGCCGTCGGCGGCGTCGTGCAGCAGCTGGTTGAGCTGACGGACGCTCGCGTCTGCGAGGTCGACCGTGGTCACAGGTGTAGCGGGGGCGATGAGGGTCATCGGGCTGCTCCTTCCAGGACGGGCGCGAGCGCCCCGGTGGTGATGGTCCAGGTGTAGACGACGCCGGGCGAGGGCTCGAAGATGCGGGCGTCCTCGATGCCCGGCAGGCCCGCGAGGGCGCGGTACTCCGACGCCATCGCGATCCAGTCGTCGGTCTCGGCGATGATCGCCGGCTTGCACGCGATGGGGTCGCGGACGACCGCCATGCTGTCGGCGGTGGTGACGACGAGCGTGTAGAACCCGTCGAACACGCCTTGCAGTGCCTCGAGCGCGGTCGTCAGGTCGTCGCCGTGACCCATGCGCCATGCGATGAAGCGGGCCGCGACCTCCGAGTCGTTCTCGCTGTCGAACTCCACGCCCTCGGCGCGCAGCCACCGGCGGATCGAGGCGTGGTTGCTGAACGAGCCGTTGTGCACGAGGCAGAGGTCCTCGGCGACGGTGAACGGGTGGGCGCCGACGGCGGTCACGGCCGACTCGGTCGCCATGCGGGTGTGCGACAGCGCCTGCGTGCCGCTGATCCCGGTGAGTCCGTAGACCTCGGCGAGCGCGACCGGGTGGCCGACCCCCTTCAGCACGGCCACGTTCGAGCCGCGGCCGATGATGCTCTCCCCGGGAAGCGCGGCACGCACAGCGGCTTCCAGCACGGATGCCTCGACCTCGGCGTTGACGAGCACCGATTCGGCGTAGGCGACGACCGTCGGCTCCGCTCCCTCCGGCAGGTGCGCGCGCAGATCCGCCGCGAGAACCGCGGGGTCGGCATCCGTGATCACCGTGATCGCCGACGATCCCTCGGGGGTCAGCCGATCCGAGCCGTAGAGGGCGAGGCCCGCCGAGTCGGGGCCGCGCTCGACGATCTCGCACAGCATGCCGTGCATGAGGCCGCCGAGCTCGCCGCGCAGCGCGGGGTTGCGAATCTGCAGTGCAGCGATTCCGCACATGGGTGGTTCCTTTCGTTCGAAAAACGGATGCCGCGGCGCTCAGTACGCCGTGAGGTAGCGGTCGAGCTCCCACTCGGTGACGGTGTTGTGCCAGCCGAGGAATTCGTCCTCCTTGGCGTCGGCGAAGTACTCGCCGACCCCGTGGCCACCGTCGTCGAGCGCATCGCGCAGCACGGCGTCGTCTCGGAGCGACTGCACCGCGTGCAGGAGGGTGCGGGGGAGCACGGCCGAGGTCTCGCGGAACTCTCCGGGTCCGCACGGCGCGCCGGGGTCGGCCGCGCGGTCGATGCCGTCGAGGCCGGCGTGCACCACGGCCGCGAGGGCGAGGTACGGGTTCGCCGAGCCGTCGGCCGCGCGCAGCTCGATGCGGTTCGCATCGGGCACGCGGATGAAGTGCGTGCGGTCGTTGCCGCCGTAGGTCGCGTGCTTCGGCGACCACGTCGCGCCCGAGGCGCTCGTCGTCGCACCGCGGCGCTTGTAGGAGTTGACGCTCGGCGCCAGGAACAGCTGCAGCCCCGGGGCGTGGTCCAGCATGCCCGCGACGAACGAGTACGCCACTTCCGAGAGCCCGAGTCCGCGCTCGTCCGCCGCAGACGGGAACACCGGGGCGTCGTCGTCGTTCCACAGCGACAGGTGGAAATGCAGGCCGTTGCCGGCGCGGTCGCTGAACGGCTTCGGCATGAACGTCGCCGTCATGCCCCGCTGTTCGGCGAGCATGCCGATGAGGTAGCGCAGTGTGATGACGCGGTCGGCCGTCACGAGCGCCTCGTCGTATTTGAAGTTCTGCTCGAACTGACCGGGGGCGTCTTCGTGGTCGTTGGCGTAGTTGCCCCAGCCGAGCGCGTTCATCGCGTCGCTGACGGCCGCGAGGTGGTCGTACATGCGCGTCACGCCGCGGGCGTCGTAACAGGAGCGCAGGCCTTCGTCCTTGGCGTCGGCCGCGGTCAGCGTGCCGTCCTCGGAACGGTCGACGAGGAAGTACTCGACCTCGGCGCCGACCTTGGCTGACAGACCGCGCTCGGCGAGGCGGGCGAGCGCGCGCTTGAGGATGACGCGCGGCGCGTAGGGCCACGGTTGGCCGTCGACGTACGGGTCGCAGTGCACGATCGCGAGCCCCTCGCGCACGAACGGGATGGGCGCGTACGAGTCGAGGTCGGGGACGGCGATGAGGTCGGCGTCGTGCGGGCGCTGACCGATGAGGCCGGCGGCGAAGCCCGCGAAGCCGAGCTCGCCGGCCTCGAGCTCGTCGGCGGCCGAGACGGGCACGAGCTTGGCGCAGGGCTTGCCGTTCAGGTCGACGAACACCGCGAGGATGAAGCGGATGTCGTCCGCCAGCGCGCGATCGCGCAGCGACTGCGGTGCGGTGGGGAGGGTGACGACGTCACCCCCGGCGAAAGCGGGAAGGGTCATGGCGGTTCTCCTCAGGTCGGGTTGACTGTTGGTGAAGCTTGTTGATTGACAGTAACAACCTGTGCACGCCGAGGAGGTGTCGCTCATGTTTCGCGCACGTAAAACCGGTCTCACTCGATGTCACGCAAGGTTCACGCGGCAGAAATCGCCGTTGAGTTGCTCGTGAAGAAAATGGGTTGCACGGCAGTGATCTGTCTGCAGGCGCAGATCACAGGTGCACCGCAACCCGGCGGTCCCTCCCGCGGCCGCCTGCAGAGAGGCTCGCGTCATGGATCAGGGAAACACCACTTTCATCCTGCTGTCGGCAGCACTCGTGCTGCTGATGGCACCCGGTCTGGCCTTCTTCTACGGAGGCCTCGTCAAAGCGAAGAGCGTCATCAGCATGATGATGATGACGTTCGGCGCCGCCGGGCTCATCGGCGTGCTGTGGGTGATCTACGGTTATGCGATCGCGTTCCCCGGCTCCGACGGACTCGTCGCCCCGTGGTCAATCGACTGGTCGGCCATCGGGCTCGAGAGCCTCATCGAGGTGCCCGAGGGGGCGGCCTACCCGCCCATGGCCTTCGTCGCCTTCCAGGCCACGTTCGCGATCATCACGGTCGCGCTGATCTCCGGCGCCATCGCCGACCGCGCGAAGTTCGGATCCTGGATGCTGTTCGCCGGCGTGTGGGCGACGGTCGTGTACTTCCCGGTCGCCAGCTGGGTCTTCAACTTCGGGCTCGCCGACGACGGCAGCTTCGCCTACGGCGGCTGGATCACCTACGGCCTGCAGGAGGTCTTCGGCGTCGGCGTCATCGACTTCGCCGGTGGCACGGCCGTGCACATCAACGCCGGTGCCGCGGCTCTGGCGCTCGCCCTCGTGCTCGGCAAGCGCGTCGGGTTCAAGAAGGGCGTCCACACGCCCCACAACCCGCCGTACGTGCTGCTCGGCGCGGGCCTGCTGTGGTTCGGCTGGTTCGGGTTCAACGGCGGCTCCGAACTCGCCGCCGACGGCACCGCGGCCCTCGTCTACGTCAACACGATCGCAGCGACCGCCGCGGCACTGCTGGCCTGGCTCGTGGTCGAGAAGCTCAAGGACGGCAAGCCCACCTCCGTCGGCGCCGCCTCGGGCGCCGTCGCGGGTCTCGTCGCGATCACCCCGGCGTGCGCGGCACTCACCCCGATCTGGGCGATCGTGCTCGGCCTCGTCGCCGGTGCGCTCTGCGCCCTGGCCATCGAGCTCAAGTACAAGTGGGGCTTCGACGACTCGCTCGACGTGGTGGGCATCCACCTCGTCGGCGGCCTCATCGGCACGCTGTACCTCGGCTTCTTCGCCACCGGCACCGGCCTCTTCATGGGCGGTGACGGCACGCAGCTGATCGTCCAGGCGATCGCCGCCTTCGCAGTGCTGGGCTACTCGCTCGTCCTCACGCTGGTGATCGGCTTCGTGATCGACAAGACCCTCGGGTTCCGCGTCAAGAACGAGGACGAGGTCGCCGGCGTCGACCTCGCCGAGCACGGCGAGACGGGCTACGTGCTGGACGAGAAGCAGCCGGCCTGACGCCGGCGCCGGGGCGCAGCATCCGTCCCCGGCTCGCTGGATTCACGGGCAGGTTCCCGCACGCCACGTGCGGGGACCCGCCCCACCGCATTTCCTCACGGTGGCGGAGGCCCCCGCCCCCGGCCCGCGGGATTCCGGGGGCGGCCCCCCCCCCCCCCGGGGCGGGAACCTGCCCAATCGCATTTCCTGACGGTGACGGATGCCTCGACTCCGGCGAGAGCGCACAGAATCGGAAGATTTCAGCGACGCGCCGGTGACGGA